>CAKUME010000265.1 GCA_934667575.1 uncultured Eubacteriales bacterium
GATGGGGTTCATGGCACGCAGCCGGGCGATGGTTTCGTCGCGGTCGCCGCGCACAATCATGTTCGACACCGAACCGTGCTTGCTGAAATGCACCAGCTCAATCCCGTTAAAACGCGCCTTGTCGTAGGGATCGGTAAATGCGATCTGCACTTTGAACAGTGCGGTTTTGAGATGCTGAATATCGCTTTCAAACACCAGACCGCCCTTGTGCAGCAGCGCCAGCTGGTCGCAGGTGTCTTCGAGCTCGCGCAGCGAATGCGAGGTGAGGATTGCGGTCGCCTGCCGCTCCACCACATCCTCGCAAATTAGGCTTTTGACCAGTCCGCGCATAACCGGATCCAGCCCATCGAAGGTTTCATCAAAGAAGATATAATCCGGTTTGGCAGACATGGCCAGAATGATGGCCGCCTGGCGGCGCATTCCTTTTGAAAAAGTGTTTAGGTTTGCCTTTGGATTCAGCTGAAACGACTGAGTTAAAAATGAGAACCGTGCGGAGTCGAAAGCAGGGTAGACCGCGCGATAGAGCTTTGCCATGCGATTCATCGATGCGTTGGACAAAAAGAATAAATCGTCCGGCACATATGCAATGCGCGCCTTGATCGGCGGGTTTTCGTAAACGGGCTGGCCATCCACGGTGATCTGCCCTTGCTCGGGGCGATATACCCCGCTGATCAGCCGCAAAAAGGTGGACTTGCCCGCGCCGTTGGAACCCACCATGCCATAGATGCACCCGCGCGGAATCGTGCAGGTAATTTGATTCAGCGCCACGAAATGGTCAAATTTCTTGGTCACGTTGATCGCTTGAATCATGACGACTTCCCTCCTCATATGCTTTGTTCACACAAAAAATAATTTCTTCTTTTGGAATGCCGGCGAGCGCGAACTCTTCAATGCGCCGGGTGAGATCGGGCAG
The DNA here is from genome assembly GCA_934667575.1 of uncultured Eubacteriales bacterium. GTDB lineage: Bacteria > Bacillota > Clostridia > Oscillospirales > Acutalibacteraceae > RGIG4076. The sequence continues at coordinate 914 of CAKUME010000265.1, forward strand.
CTGAGTACGCTGCATTTCGGTGAGACGGCTGCGTGCACCCGATGCGATAAAGCAGCCCTTGCCCGGAACTGCGCACAGCACGCCGCGTGCGTCCAGCTCGGTGTATGCTTTTTGGATGGTATTGGGGTTCACAGACAACTGAATGGACAGGCTGCGCACCGACGGCATTGCGCTGCCTTCGGTCAATATGCCGCACAGCACCAATCGTTCCGTTTGGTCTACGATTTGCTCATACACCGGCACCGAAGATAATGCTTGAAGTTGAAGCAAAAAATCGCCTCCTAACCGTATTATTTATGATAGTACACTTAGAGTATATCAAACACGTGCAAGAATGTCAAGGACGAGACGAAAATTTAAATTCTTAATTCGGCTTTTGGCACCACTCATCGAATTTTTCGTGCGTTTTGCAGCGGAACGTGATATAATATAAAAAAGCGGAAGGGAGGCACGCATTCATGAAAGAGCGCAGTTATATTGCAATCGACCTCAAATCGTTTTTTGCATCGGTGGAATGCGTGGAACGCGGGCTGAACCCGATCACGACTCACCTGGTGGTTGCGGATGAAAACCGAACGGAAAAAACGATTTGCCTGGCGGTATCACCTGCACTAAAGGCATATGGCATACCCGGGCGAGCGCGGCTGTTTGAAGTGGTGGAGCGCGTGAAGCAGATCAATCTGGAACGCCAGGCAAGCGCGCCGGGCCGCACATTCCGCGGCACGTCGCACAGTGCAGAGGAACTGCGCGTGCATTCCGAGCTGGCGTTGGATTATATTGCCGCGCCGCCGCGCATGACGTATTATATGCGATATAGCAGTCGAATTTATCAAATTTATTTGAAATATGTAGCCGCCGAGGACATTCATGTTTATTCGATTGACGAGGTGTTTATCGATGCTACCCATTATCTGCGTACCTACGGAAAAACGGCGCGTGAGCTGGCCGCCCAGATGATTGGCGAGGTGCTGCATGAAACAGGCATTATTGCAACAGCGGGCGTAGGTAGCAATTTGTATCTGGCCAAGGTGGCAATGGATATTTTGGCCAAGCATGCAGTGCCCGACGAAAATGGCGTGCGCATGGCAGAACTCACAGAGCAGAGTTATCGAGAGCAGCTGTGGAGCCACCGGCCGCTGACCGATTTTTGGCGGGTGGGACGCGGCTATGCGCAAAAGCTCGAAGCGCGCGGATTATACACCATGGGCGATATTGCGCGTTGCTCTGTGGGGCGTCCGGGCGAATTTTATAATGAAGAACTGCTCTATCGGCTGTTTGGCATCAATGCGGAGCTGTTGATTGACCACGCATGGGGTTGGGAGCCCTGCACGATTGCAGATATTCATGCCTTCCGCCCAAGCACCAACAGCAGCTCCTCGGGGCAGGTGCTGCAATCGCCCTATCCGTTTGCCCGGGCGCGGCTGGTGGCGCGCGAGATGACCGAACGACTCACGCTCGATTTGGTACTGCATGGGCTACAGACCGATCAACTGGACTTAGTAGTGATTTACGATGTGGAAAATTTACGCGACCCGGCCCGTCGCACAAAATATCGCGGCGAAATCGTTCGAGACCATTATGGACGCGCCACACCCAAGCCTGCACACGGAACGGAGAATCTGGGTGAATTCACGACGTCCACCCGAGCGATGGATGCAGCGGTCACGCAGCTTTTTGATCGCGTGGTGGATTCCACGCTGCTGGTGCGCAAAATTTATGTGACCGCTAACCATGTGCGCGCGGCTTCT
>CAKUME010000266.1 GCA_934667575.1 uncultured Eubacteriales bacterium
GCTTCAGGAGGATCACTTTTTCCTCCTTGGCAATGTCGGCGTCGGCCGAGGTGGTTTCAATCGTTTTGCGCTGCTGTTCCTTTTGGATCTCGTAGGCGGCGTCGGCTTCGGCGCGCTTGGTGTCGGCGGCCTTTTGCAGGTTGGCCTTTTGAATGTCGAGCTCGTTGTTCTTCACGGCGATCTCGCGCTCCGCGTTCACCTTGGCGTCGTTGCTCTGGCGGTCGGCTTCGGCCTTGGCCACGGCGATCTCCTTTTCGGCTTCGGCCTTGGCGATGGCGGCTTTCTTTTTAATTTGAGAAATGTTGTCGATACCCAGATCGTCGATCACGCCGTTGCTGTCGGTAAAGTTCTGCACGTTAAAGCTCACAATGTCGAGGCCCATGGCCGCGAGGTCGGGCTCGGCGTTTTCCTTGACGAGCTCGGCGAACTTCTGGCGGTCGCTCACCATTTCTTCCAGGCGCATCCGGCCCACGATCTCGCGCATGTTGCCCTCGAGCACTTCGCGCGCCACCTGCGCAATATACTGCGTGTTCTGGTTCAAAAAGTTTTCGGCGGCCAGATGCAGCCGCTCGGGCTTGCTGCTGATCTTCACGTTCACGGCGGCGTCCACCATAATATTGATGTAGTCGGCGGTGGGCACGGCGGTGCTGGTTTTTACGTCGATGGGGATCAGCTTGAGGTTCAGCTTGTCGAGCCGCTCAAAATACGGGATCTTGATGCTCGATTTGCCGATGATGATTTTTTTGCGCATACCGGAGATGATGAACGCCGTGTCCGGCGGCGCTTTCACATAACCGGTGGTGAGGATGACGATCACCAGAACGATTGCGAGGAGAATGACCAGCGCGATGGGATTTTCAAACAGAAATTCCATGGAGTTGTTCCTTTCTTGAATGTCAAATTTAGGTTTGCGGATTTACGGGCAAATGCGAATGTGCGGTCTTTTTTGGGGCGCGCACCCCAAGCGGGGCGGGCGCATCCTCCTTTCTCTCCTTCGGACGCCGCGAAACCGTATATTTGCAAAAAAAGACCCTTATTGCAGCACCCGAAATGTTGCAATAAAAGTCTTGCCATTCTCGTTCGAGCCGGGCGCATAACGCCGTCCTGACGGGGGTCGAATCACCTTGCGGTGTGGCTACTCCCTTTTATTTGACTTTATTATACCGGATTGTTTTGCAAAAGTCAAGGAAAATCGAAGTCCGCAGTGTAATATATGGGTAAAACTTTACGAAAAGTATATTTTGCGCGTTTTTGCGTTTATTCGATGCCCAGCAGCACGATGCCCGCCACGGCGGAAGCGATGGCGAGGTAGTGCTTCCACGAGAGCTTTTCGCGCAGGAAAATGCGGCTCCACACCACCGAAAGCGCGCAGTAGGCGGAAATGATGGCGGCGGCAAAGCCGGAGTGCGCGGTGTCGCCCAGCGCGAAGATATAGGCAAACTGACCGGCGGTTTCGCACACGCCGCCGAGCAGCTTGGGGCCTTCACGGCGCAGGGTGAGCTTTTGGCGGCGGATGAGGAGCACATACACGGCGGCCGCAACGCCCATGAGCAAAAACGTGAGCTCATAGGCCACGTTGGCCACGCTCTCGTCGAGCACGGTGGGAAACAGGCGGTCGAGGAACGTGCCGGTGTCGCTTTCGCGCAGGACCACGGAATCGAGGAACGTGCCGAGCGCGTCGATGACGCAGTAGAGGATGGGCAGCAGCAGCGCGAGCAGGCTGCGGCGGTAGGGGATGGCGCGCGGATCACGGCGCATGGCGCGGATCTCGTCGCTTTCGCTCATTTCGGCAAAGCCCAAGCCGACCACGCCCGCGGCCACGAGCGCCACGCCGATCCACTGATAGAGCGCGGGCAGCTCCTGCAAAAACAGGAAGCAGAGCACGGCGGCAATGGCACCGGAGGAATTGCAGATGGGCGACGAAACCGAAAGCTCGATGTAGCGCAGGCCCACATAGCCAAAGATCATGGAGATGATATACATGGCGCTCACCGGCAGATAGGCGAGCATGTCGGCCGGTGTGACGGACACGCCGCCGAACACGATCTCGTAGCCCGCGTGCAGGCCCATCACCAGACCGACGGCCATCACCATTTTCCAATGGCTATAGGGGTCGTCGGGGCGGGAGCCGATTTTGCTGAACAGGTCGGAGCCGCTCCAGCAGAGCAGCGCAATGAGAGAAAGAATGAACCACATGGGAAAAAACCTCCTAAGATTAGATCAAAAAATGGGCGCGCGACCGGCAAGCACCGCCGTCGCGCCGCGCCCGGGGGAGCGAAACCGACAAAAAACGGTTATTCCGCCGGAAGGGTGAGCAGGCCGGCTTCGTGCATTTTCTGCACGCTCATCAGAATGCCGAGCTTGGCGTGCGGCCAGGTGAGACCGCCCTGAAAATACACGGCGTAGGGCGGGCGGATGGGGCCGTCGGCGCTCAGCTCGATCGACGAGCCCTGCACGAACGCGCCCGCCGCCATGACCACGTTGGCGTCGTAGCCGGGCATGGGCCACGGCTCGGGGGTGACAAAGCTATCCACCGGCGCGGCGGCCTGAATGCCCTTGCAGAAAGCGAGCATGCCCTCGGCGGAGCCCAGCTCCACGGCCTGAATGATGTCGTGGCGCGATTCGCTGCCGGTGGGCACCACGCGGAAGCCCATGCG
>CAKUME010000267.1 GCA_934667575.1 uncultured Eubacteriales bacterium
ATGGTGTGCAGCTCATCGATGAAAAGAATGATCTTGCCCTCGCTCTTTTTCACCTCGCCCAGCACTGCTTTTAAGCGCTCTTCAAATTCGCCGCGGAACTTGGCGCCTGCAATCAGCGCGCCCATATCCAGCGAAAAAATCTTGCGCTCTTTCAGGCTGTTCGGCACATCGCCATGCACGATCCGCTGTGCCAGCCCTTCGGCAATGGCGGTTTTGCCCACGCCCGGTTCACCGATCAGCACGGGATTGTTTTTGGTTTTGCGCGACAGAATGCGAATAACGTTGCGAATCTCGTCGTCGCGGCCGATCACCGGGTCGAGTTTGTGGTTGCGCGCCAGCTCAACGAGATCCTGACCGTATTTTTTGAGCACGTCGTAGGTATCCTCCGGCGAATCGCTCGTTACCCGCGTGTTGCCGCGCACCGACTGCAAGACACCCAAAAAACGGTTGCGGTCGATTTGAAAACGCTGAAACAATGCGCGCACATCGTTGTTGGCGTGGTCGATCAAGCTCAGGAACAGATGCTCCACGGACACATATTCGTCCTTCATGGTTTCCGCAATCTTTTCGGATCCGGCAAGCACCTGATCCACATCCTGCGCCACATAAATCTTTCCGCTTTCGCGTCCGCTGCCGGTCACATGCGGCAGCTTTTCCACTTCCGCCATTGCGGCCGTGGCAAACGCCTCGGCGTCCACATTCATTTTGCGGAGCAGCTGCGGGATCAGCCCGCCATCCTGCTGGGTCAGTGCAGCCACCAAGTGCACCTGCTCAATTTGCATATTTTGATATTCCGAAGCCAGATTCTGCGCATTCTGAATGGCTTCAAGCGATTTTTGCGTAAATTTTTGTGCGTTCATAAAATCACATCTCCTTTATGGGGATCAGATAATAAAATCCATTTGCTTCAAACAGGAACGGTAGGCATCCTGCGTGTATTCGATCACGTCGGGGTGCTTCAAATGGGCGAAATACACTTTCAGCACCGCGTCAAACATGCGGATATATTGCGCGATGGCCTGCCCGAGCTGTTCGCTGTTCATGTGCTCGCTCGGTGCAAGAAACGGCCGACAGTAGCGCCCGTTTTCGATTCGGCACGGCACCGTTAAATTTTGAAAATGCTTGCCGATGTAAACGGTCTCCAGCTGTGACCAAATTTGCAGAAACCCGTTGAACGCGTCGATCAGCTGCCGGTTTTGCGTTCGAAAACCGACCCGCAGCTCGCCGGCTACCTTGTCTGTTTCGCGAAACAACTCCACGGTGTAGCGAATGCTGGGATTGTATTTGTAGCACAGCGCACTGTGGATGGACATGATGGATGCCGACGGCGCCATTTGCAGGCGGAACCCGCTGATGGAATCCATCCACCGTTCAATCTCGCTGAACGTGGTGTGAATCCGTTTTTCCGGCGTCATACACGAAAAGTAGTCCGCCAAAATCCGATTGACCATGCTGGAACGATTGGTTCCCTGCGTATAGGCCAGCCGATCCACTTCGCTTACTACCTCGTCGTCGAGCATCAAGCTATATAAACTCTTGGCCATTTGCCCATTCCTCCTTTCCGGTTTGTGCTTATATTGTAAACCATATTTTATAATTTGTCAATATGTTTATATAAATTTAATTACAAATTATTTGTGAACAAAATTCATAATTTGCATGAAGACGGGACGGACACAAAAAAGCCCCGGCCAAACGGTCGGGGCCATGCACGACAGGCGAATGTTTATTGGTGATCGGAGAACAGTTCAATGAGTTTGATCAAGTTCCGGCTGATGTGGAACGGATCTTTGACCGGCAGCGCGACAATTTTGTCCGCCGGGCGGCCATCACGCGCGCGAATTTGAATCCATTCGCCTTCCGAGTTGATGCGGTTCGGAAATGTGGCGAAGGTATAATCAAAGACGCGCTGCGCCCATTCCGCAAGTTGCGGGTCACCGGTTTTGCGCGCGCAGCGAACGGTGGAATACAACGCTTCGGAGTGCACCCACCACAGCTTGGAATCATAATCCGACTTTACCTTGTGCAGCATGGGTTCATGGGCATACGCGCCGTCTGTGCCCTGCGGTGCGCCGCCGGTGTGATCGGCAAACAGCAGCAGCCCGCCGAACGCTTCATCCCATCCGAGCCGGAGCGCATTTTTCAGTGCGCCAACGGCCCTTTCTGCTCGCGCCGTGTCCCTCACCTGCTCAAATTCGTCCAGCATGAACCAGACGTCTTCGATCGTGTGGCCGGGGTTGATATAGCGGCGCAGCATTTCGCGGTCCGAAAATCCGTTTGGATCGATGAACTCGCGCAGCACACCGTCGGAATCAATAAAATGATCGCACACATCGCAGGCACAGCGATAGGCATAGTCATACCAGCGCGCCGCCTGCTCGGTTTTGCCGCGTGACCGGCTGGCATCCGCTAGCACGCGCGCAGTGTTCGTTAAAATCATCGGCACACCGTGCGTGCGCAGCCCGGCCGGAATCGGGTAGGGATCGGTGCGGAATGTGCCGCGATCTATCCGGTCGGCAATGTTTTGCATCAGCACCGCAGCAAATTGCAGTGCAGCGTCGTCGTGCAGCACGGACGCATAGTTTGCGAGCCCAAGCACCACGAAGCAGTCCGCGTACATGCTTTGGCCGCTCGGTTGATGCG
>CAKUME010000268.1 GCA_934667575.1 uncultured Eubacteriales bacterium
CCGCCGCGGCGTGCTGGTGTTTGCCGTGGCATTTTTGCTGCTGGCGGCAGGCACGGTAAAAATGCTGGGTCTGCGCCGCAGAACGTGTGCCATTGTGCTCGCGTGCAGCATGCTGCTCAGCGCCGTGCCGGTGGTTTTCGGTGTGCCGAGCCGGACGTCCACCGTGGTCACCGTGATGCGCTGCGGCAGCGGCTTGGCAATCGAGGCGGCGCACGACGGCCATTCCGTGCTTATGTTGGCCGACGGCGGTCGAAGCATGGAATCGGAGGTACCCGCGTATTTCAACGGGCGGGCCGGGGCAGACGTGGTGCTGCTGCCGAATGAATCGTATGATCCGTCTGCCTGCTGGACCGCAGCGGAGCTCGTCCGCACCGGATCGGTGCGGCAGGTGTTCTGCGCGTCGGATTTTTTGCCGGATGAATGGCGGCCGCTGCAGGACCGGTGCACGTTCTTCATGGATTATGACGCCGGTGTGTTCATCTCGGAGGACTTTCGAGTGGAAAAGCTGGACACCGACAGCGGCGGCTGGTATCTGATTCACGCGGGCAGCGACCGCATTTTGATCCCGCTTTCCGCCGCCGATGCGCTTGATCTGCCGCCCGGCACTCACGCTGATCTGCTGGTGATGGCGAGCGCCGCCCGCCATCTGTCCTGCGTTTCGGCTCGCGCGGCCGTGCTGTCGGCTTCGGCCTATGGCGAAACGGCGCTTGCGCTGGAGGCGGCGGACGCCAGCCTGCAGCTATACAGCACCGCGCGCAGCGGCACAATGCAGATCGAGATCCGACCGGATCATACAATGACCGTCACACGGAAATAAATGGAGGAACCCACGCATGGCGCAGATCACAGAGGAACAATTTCGTCAGCAGCTCAAGTCCGGCGCGTTCAGCCGCGTTTATCTGATCTTCGGTGCCGAGTCGGCGCTCGTGGTGCGCTACGCCGCGCAGCTGGAATCGCGCGTGCGTTCCAAGGCGAATTCCGAATTCAATCTGCACCGGATCAGCGGCGACGCAGGCGTGGATTCCATTGCCGAGGCGGTCGAAACGCTGCCGATGATGGACAGCGGCACCTGCGTGGTGGTGAACAATTACGACCCGGAGGCGGCGAGCGCATCCGATACCAAAAAGCTGGCGCAGCTGCTGGCCGACCTGCCCGACTACTGTGTGCTGATTTTTCGCGCAGCGTCGCTCACCGTGCCGGCTAAAAAGACCGCCAAGTGGAAGGCGTTTATTCAGGCGGTCGCCGCCGCGGGCAGCGTGCTGGAGCTGCCGGCCCGCACGGATGCCGAGTTGATCCGATTTATGAACGCATTTGCGCAGCGCCGCGGCTGCACCATGAACGCCGCCGCCGCGCGCGAGCTGATCGAACGATGCGGCCATAGCTGGGAGCGTCTGCAGAACGAAATGGAAAAACTCTGCGCTTGGACGCAGAGCGGCGAAATCGGACGCGACGCGGTGGAAGCGGTGTCGGCTCCGGTGCCGGAAACCGCTGCCTATCGCATGGCGAACGCACTGATTGCCGGCAACTACGATGCGGCCTATCGCCAGCTGGATACGCTGCTGTTTCAGCGTGAGGAACCGGTGATGCTGCTCGGCGCGCTGATTTCGGCCTATGTGGATCTTTATCGTGCGCGCGCCGCCGCCGACAGCGGAGAGCCGGTTGCGTCGCTCGCCGAGCCGTTTCGCTACGGCAAAATGGAATTCAAGCTCAAAAATGCCGCGCGCGATTGCCGCCGTTATTCGCTGCCGCAGCTCCGCCGCTGTCTGGATATTTTGGATGAGGCTGATCGTGCGCTCAAAAGCAGCCGCACCGATGCACGCATTGTGCTCGAAAAAATGATGGCGCAGCTGATGTGCGCCGCGATGGAGCGATGAAAAATGGAAAAAATCAAAGTGCGCGAGGTGATCCTCGTGGAGGGAAAATACGATAAAATTCGCCTTTCGTCGCTGATCGACGGCTACATTCTGCAAACGGACGGCTTTCATATTTTTGCCGATTCCGACAAAATGGCGCTGATCCGTCGTTTGGCCGCCGCACGCGGCGTGCTGGTGCTCACCGACAGCGACTCTGCCGGTTTTTTGATTCGCAACTATCTGCGCGGCGTGCTGCCCGGCGATCAGGTGCGCCATGCGTATATTCCGGATGTGTTCGGCAAGGAGCGGCGCAAAGCGCGCCCATCCAGCGAGGGCAAGCTCGGCGTAGAAGGCATGGACACTGCTTCGCTGCGGGAGGCGCTTCGCCGCGCGGGCGTGGGGGAGCGCGCAGCCGTTCCGGCCGACCCGATCACGCGGCTGGATCTGTATGAAGACGGACTCACCGGCGGTGAAAACAGCGCAGCGCTGCGCCGGCGACTGCTGCGCGCACTGCAATTGCCGGCAAACATGACCACCGGCGCAATGCTCCAGGCAATGAACGGTTTTTTGAGCCGGGCGGAGTATCATGCGGCAGTGGCTGCGCTCAAACAGGAGGTGTCGGCACATGAGCCTGAAGAAAAATGATCTAATTGAGCTGGAAATTACCGGAATGACGTCGGAAGGCAGCGGCGTGGGCCGTGCCAACGGACAAGCGGTGTTTGTTGCAGGTGCAGCCGAGGGCGACCGCCTGCGCGTGCGCATCATCAAGCCGAGCAAAACCTACGC
>CAKUME010000269.1 GCA_934667575.1 uncultured Eubacteriales bacterium
GCTCATAGCCCTTGTTTACGTCGTACATGATCACAACATCCTTTCACAAATCAAAAAAATATAAAATATGCGGAAGAAATGCGCGCGTTGCTCCATGCTCCAACCGCGCCGGAAGATTCACGCTTTCATTATAATATAATCCGGCCAAAAAGTCCAGTGTTGGCGCATATTTCGGTTAATCACCACTTGATTTCCGGTAAATAATCAGATATAATCATAAATAATCAATACATCGTCATAAAATGGACGAGGGAGGGAACCAAATTATGCTGCCATTGGAGCGTCAGCGCCGCATTCGCGAGCTGCTTGCCGACCGCGAAGCGCTCACGGTGGAGGAGCTGTGCCAAATGCTGTATTCCTCCGGCTCCACCATTCGGCGCGACCTGCAAACCATGGAAAAGGCCGGCCTGATCCAGCGCACCCACGGCGGCGCGGTGCTGCTCGAGAGCGCCGCCAAGGATTCGCCCGCCATGCTGCGCGAAAGCGAAAACCTGCTGCCCAAAACGCGCATTGCCGAGCTGGCGCTGCCGCTGGTGCGCGACGGCACCACGCTTTTTTTGGACTCGAGCACCACGGCGTGCCATTTGGCGCAGCGGCTCACCGGCTTTTGCGACCTGCGGGTGATCACCAACGGGCTCAAAACCGCCGAGGTGCTGTCGGCGCTGCGCGGGGTGCACGTTTACTGCACCGGCGGGCGGCTGCGCGAAAACGCGCAGAGCTTTGTGGGCGCGCAAACGCTCGATTTTATCGCGCATTTTCACGCCAATCTCGCGTTTTTTTCGTGCCGCGGCGCACACCCCACCGGCGGCATTACCGACTCGAGCGAGGAGGAGGCCGAGGTGAAAAAACAATACATTCGCTTTAGCGACCGCGCCATTTTGCTCTGCGACCGCAGCAAGCTCGGGCGCCAGATGTTCTGCCGCATCGGCGCGCTGAGCTGCGCGTCGCAAATTATCTGCGACGTGCCCCTTCCGCCGGAGTACCGGTCGTGAAGGCCCCGGAAGAATTTTTTCGAAAGCTTGCAAATTGTGCAAAAAGGGGCTGGCGCTCCGGCAGGAAATATGCTATAATATAAACACAAATCAGCAAAACTTTGTAATGGAGGGTATTGTGATGAAACTCGTTCTTGCTATCGTGAATAATGATGACAGCTCGGCCGTGTCGGCCAACCTGATGAAAAACGGCTTTTCGGTGACCAAGCTCGCCACCACCGGCGGCTTTTTGAAAGCCGGCAACACCACGTTTCTGTGCGGCGTGGAGGACGACCGCGTGGACGAAGTGACCGAGATCATTCGCAAGCAAAGCAAGCGCCGCACCCAAATGGTGCCCACCACCACGTTTTACGATGCGGGCATGTATGCGGCCTATCCGGTGGAAGTCACCGTGGGCGGAGCCACGATCTTCGTTTTGAACGTGGATCATTTTGAGCGCGCCTGAGCCGAATGGATTTTTCCGGATTTTACGGCAACCGCAGCGCCAAAGCCGCGCTTTCGGCGTGGATTGACGAAGACCGGCTGCCGCAGGCGATCATCATTCAGGGCGACCGCGGCTGCGGCAAGCGCACGCTGGCCGCGCGGCTCGCGCAGGCGTGTGTGTGCACGGCGCAGCCGCGGTCGGCGCGCCCCTGCGGCCGCTGCGCAGCCTGCCAAAAATCGATGACCGGCGGCCACCCGGACGTGATGCGCGTGGAGGGCGGCGACCGGCCGCGCTCGTTTGGGGTGGAGCTGGTGCGCGCGGTGCGCGCCGACGTGAACATTTTGCCCAACGAGGCCGCCCGCAAGGTATATATCCTTGCGCAGGCGCACAATATGACAGAGCAGGCGCAAAACGCGCTGCTCAAAATTCTGGAGGAGCCGCCGGCCTATGCGGTGTTTATCCTCACGGCGGAATCGGCGCTGCAGCTGCTGCCCACCGTGCGGTCGCGGGCGGCGCTGGTGTCGCTGAGCGGCGCCGACGAGGCCGACGCGGTGCGCGCGTGCGCGGCGCTGTGCCCGCGTGCGTCCGACGCGGAGCTGCACGCAGCGGCCGCGCTGTGGGACGGCAACATCGGCCGAATGGCCGAGTCGCTGTCGGAAGGCATGCTGCCGCGCGCGCAGGCACTGTGCGACAAAGTGCCCGACGCGCTGCTTGCCCCGGCCGAAACCGCGCTGCTCACGCTCACCGCGCCGCTGATCGCCGACCGGGCGCTGTGCCGCGCGGTGTGCGGCATTTTGCGGGCGCAGCTCACGGCGGCGCTGGCCGGGCGAAACAGCCCGTTTGGCGGTCGGCTGGCGCCGGAGCCGCTTGCGCGCTGCGCCGAAGCAGCCGAAAACACGCTGCGGGCAATGGATCGCTTCGCGAATCAAACACTCATCGTTACGCGGCTGTGCGCGCAAATGCGGCACGCCGTGGGCAAATGACAGGAAAGGCGGAACAGTTGCAATGGCAATCGTGGTAGGCATTCGGTTTCGGGATGCCGGAAAAGTATATTATTTTGATCCGGGCACGCTCACGCTAGACAAAGGCGACCGCGCGATTGTGGAAACCGCGCGCGGCATGGAGTGCGGGTTGGTCACAATGGGCAACCGCGACGTGCCGGACGGCGACGTGGTGTCGCCGCTCAAGCGGGTAATCCGCAAAGCCACGCCTGCC
>CAKUME010000270.1 GCA_934667575.1 uncultured Eubacteriales bacterium
GATCGGCCGCACGCCGGTGAGAATGCCCCACTTGGGCGTGAAATTGCAGGCCTTGGTGAAAATATCATAGAGCAGCACCGCCAGCTGGCGCTCACAGTCGCCGTCGTAGTCGGGCGCAGAACGCGGCACCGCGGCGGTGCGCGTTTCGAGCGGCGCGTTGGGCAGCTGCACACGCACCGTGAGCGTTGCGGCGGCGGCGGTTTCTTCGCGAATGGTATCCACCGCGCAGCCGGAACCGTCGTCCTCCGCCGTCATCCGGTCGTAGGGGAAGAAAATGCGGCACACGTTTTCCATTTCATACTGGAAGCGGTGCCCGATACAGCGCAGGATCATGAACGGCACTCCTCACTCAGCCACGGATTTTCGGCCCGCTCGCGCGCAAGGCTTGTTGCATCGCCGTGGCCGGGATAAACCGCGCAATCGCCCGGCAGCAGCCCAATGCGACGCAGCGAACGGCGCATGGCCGCGGGATCGCCGGTGGGAAAATCCGTGCGGCCCGCTCCGCCCTCAAACAGGGTGTCGCCGGTGAATATGGCATCCGACGCACACCAGCACACGCTCCCGGCGGTGTGGCCCGGTGTGTGCAGCACACGAAAAACGGTTGCCCCCAGCGCAAATGTGTCGCCATCCCACACGGTTTGCGTGATTTGCGGCGGCGTGACTGGTTCCCCGGCCACGGCCGCCAAATTCAGCGACGCGCTTGCCATCAGCGGCACCTCGGCCGCAAAGCAGATCACCGGCAGACCGAATTGCTGCTGGAGAGCGGCTGCGCCGCCGATGTGGTCATAGTGACCGTGCGTAAGCAGAACGGCCCGCAGCCGAAACGCCGGGCGCTGCGCCAGCGCCTGCATCAGCGCCGGATCGGGGGTGCCCGGGTCGATCACGGCCGATTCGCCTGTTTCGGCATCGGTCACGAGATAGGCGTTTTCCATAATGACTCCGCAAACGAAGCGTTCGATTTGCAGCAAAGCGGATTCCTCCCTTTCGTCATGTCCGGCGAATTTCGTTCACGCCGCTGATACTGCGCAGCCGCGTGATGATCGCGTTGATATGCTCCATGCCGTGCACGGTGATGGTTGCGTAGATCACGGCGTTGCCGTCTTTGAGCCCGCGCGAATTCAGCGAATGGATCATAATGTGCATGGAGCTGAGCGCAATGGTGATATCGGCGAGCAGGCCCTCGCGATCCACGGCATTGATCTCCAGCACGGCCTTAAAGTCTTCGGCAATCTCGCTCGCCCAGTGCACCGGCACCCAACGCTCCGGCTCGGGCGCCGTGCTCAAATCGACGGGCACGTTTTTGCAGCTGCGCTTGTGCACCGACACGCCAAAGCCGCGTGTGATAAAGCCGATGATCGCGTCGCCGGGCAGCGGGTTGCAGCAGCGCGAAAATTTCACCAAACAATCCGGCACGCCGTCTACCACCACTCCGTTGGAAACCTTGTGCACCACCGGCGCGGTGACAATGGATTCCTCCGCCTGGTCCGGCGTGCGCTCCCGCACGATTTTGGCATAGTCCTCCTTCATATGCACCATCAGGCGCGAAATCTGGAGACCGCCGTAGCCGATCGCGGCGTAAAGGTCATCCGGCGTGTTCAAATGCTGCCGCCGCACGCTGGCCTGCAGCAGCGTTTGCATTTCGTCCTCGTTGAGCACAAAGCCCACATGGCGAAATTCCTTTTCGAGCTCCTGGCGCCCCTGCTCGATATTTTCTTCGCGTTTTTCCTTTTTGAACCACTGGCGGATCTTGTTGCGCGCCTCGCTGGTGCGGGCAATATTGAGCCAGTCGCGCCGGGGGCCGCTGCCCGCTTCCTTGGTGGTCATGATCTCGATCACATCGCCGATTTTCACCTGATAGTCCAGCGGCACGATCTTGCCGTCCACCTTGGCGCCGGTCATGCGGTTGCCCACCGCGCTGTGAATGGCGTAGGCAAAATCGATCACCGTTGCGCCGGTGGGCAGGCGGATCACATCGCCCTTGGGCGTGAACACAAATACCTCCTCGGGCGCGATATCGGTTTTGATGGAATGAATCAGATCAGTCGCATCGCCGTTTTCGGCCTGATTTTCGAGCAGCTGGCGCACCCACGCCACACGCTCCTCGAGCTTGTCGTTTTTCTCGCTGCCGGGCATGCCCAGTTTATATTTCCAGTGCGCCGCGATACCATATTCCGCCGTGTGGTGCATCTCCCAGGTGCGGATCTGCACCTCGAACGGAATGCCCTCTTTGCCAAGCACCGTGGTGTGCAGCGACTGATACATATTCTGTTTGGGGGTGGAGATATAATCCTTAAAACGGTTCGGGATCGGGCGGAACATGTCGTGGATGATGCCCAGCACGTTGTAGCAGTCGGTCACGGTGTGCACAATGACGCGCACGGCGTAGATATCGTAGATTTCGTCGAAGCTCTTGCCCTGCACATACATTTTGCGGTAGATGCCGTTGATGCTTTTGACGCGGCCCTCGAGGTACACATCCGGAATCATTTCGGCCACCCGCTCGCGGATGCGCTCTTTGGTGACGCGAATGAATTCCTCGCGCTCGGCCTTGCGCAGCTCGAGCGCCTTTTCGATCTCGCTGTAGCCGATGGGATCGAGCACGCGAATGGAAAGGTCTTCG
>CAKUME010000271.1 GCA_934667575.1 uncultured Eubacteriales bacterium
TTGCCGTTTTTTTGGTGATGCGATATACTATATATACGCGATTTATGAGCGGAAAACGGTAGGAAAAATTTCATTCTGTTCATATGCTGCGGATATTTCCACCATGATATTCCGATATACTGAATGCAGGGTGTTGGACACATGGGAAAGGACGGATTCTTTTTGCTGAAGCTGCGGCCCAAACTTTCCGGGCATCGATGGGTGCCCTACACGGTTGCTTCCTGTTCGGCAGTGGCGCTTTATGTGCTGCTGACGAATCTGAACGAAGTACGCGGTTTTCTTGTGCAGATTTTTTCCTATCTTTCTCCCGTGATCTATGGCATTATCATCGCGTATTTGCTCAATCCGATCGTGCGGTTTTTTACCGACCGATGTTTTGGTTGGATGCGTCACCGAAAACTGGCGCGCGGGCTGGGTGTGGCGATTGCCACACTGCTTTTGCTGCTTGCGTTGGCGTTTATAGCCATATCCATTTTCCCGCAGCTGATTGCCAGCGTGGAAGGGCTGGTGGCCAATCTGGATCAATACGTTGCCGGCATTCAAAGCAAGCTCAACGAGCTGGCCGCGCGGTTTGAATTTTTGCATCTCAACCTCAGCGAAACCATTCAGTGGACGCAGCTGCTCAAAAAAGCAGTGGAATGGCTGCCGCAAAATCTGCCTGCCATCCTGAACACTTCGGTGCGCATTGGCAGCGGCGTGTTCAACGCCTGCATCACGTTCATCATCGCCATCTATATTCTCATGGATCAAGAGCGGCTGGTGCACGGGATCAAGAGCCTGTGTGTGCTGGTGTTTTCGCCCAAAACCTGCCTGCGGCTGCGCCGCTTCTGCGCGCACTGCAACCACATCATCCTGCGCTATGTGGGCAGCGATCTGCTCGATTCGCTGATTATCGGTGTGGCGAATTTTCTCTTTATGCTGATCTTCAATATGCCCTACCCACTGCTGATTTCCGTGATTGTGGGCATAACGAACCTCATCCCCACCTTCGGGCCGATTATCGGCGCAGTGCCTTCGGCATTGATTATCCTGCTGGTGAATCCATGGAAAGCATTTTGGTTCATCATCTGGACGATGATTCTGCAAACGCTGGACGGTTATGTCATCAAGCCGCTGCTTTATGGTGACACGCTCGGGCTTCCGGCGGTGTGGGTGCTCATCTCGATTATCGTGGGCGGGCGGATCTTCGGAATTCTCGGCGTGTTGCTGGCCATTCCGTTTGCAGCGATCTGCTCTTATCTAATCGATAAAATCATTCAAAAAAAACAGCTTGCGCGTGCCGCCGCCGACGGAGCTTCCTCCGCGGCGAGCGATGCACCGCCGCCGGTTGACAGAAAGGAACAATCTGATCATGAATAACACTCCGACCAACAGCAAACAAGACTGCTTTGCATACGATATTCGCAAGGGCCAGTGCACCGCATTAACCGCAGCCAATTGCGCCGACTGTCCGTTCTACAAATCCGCAGAGCAGGAGAATAACGAACTCAAAAAAGTGGCTCGCCGCCTTGCGCTGATGGGCATTACCCCCAAGGTGCGTTCCATGCATGTGCCGCAAACATCTGCGACCGAAGAATAAGCAATTTTCACTTAGATATGACCGGAACGGTGGTTTGTGCCTCCGTTCCGTCTTTCTTTGCCCTCAAAAGCGGCCCAGAACCGGAAAAGGAGCGTTTTTTGCATGAATTCCAATTATGAAGCCCGCTTGGGCCAAGATTCGATCGCCCCGCTGATTTTCCGCATGGCGCTCCCCACCGTAGCGGCGCAGTTGGTCAATCTGCTGTATAACCTGGTGGATCGAATCTATATCGGCCACATTCCCGGTATCGGAAACGATGCACTTGCCGGCGTGGGCGTTACATCGTCCGTCATCGTGCTGATTTCCGCGTTTTCCTCGATCGTGAGCGGCGGCGGTGCGCCGCTGGCCTCCATTGCCATGGGACAGGGCAATCACGCGCGCGCTGAACGCATTTTAGGCAATGGGTTTCTGCTGCTGATTTTGTTCACAGTGGGCACCGCATCGGTGTCATATGCTTTTCTGGAACCGCTGCTCCGCCTGATTGGCGCATCCGATGTCACACTTCCCTATGCAATGGATTATCTGTCCATTTATCTGGCCGGTACATTGTTCGTGCAGCTGTCAACCGGACTGAACACCTTCATCACCGCGCAGGGGCGCCCCGGTGTGGCCATGCTGTCGGTGATGATTGGCGCCGGGCTGAACACGATTCTGGATCCGATTTTCATTTTCTATTTTGGCATGAATGTGGCGGGCGCAGCTTGGGCCACCATTTTGTCTCAGGGATGCAGCGCGGCGTTTGTGTTGGGCTTTTTGTTTTCGCGGCATGCGTCGCTGCGCATTCGCTGGAGCTGCGTGCGGCCCGACCGCAAGGTGATTGGCGCCATGCTCGCGCTGGGCGTATCGCCGTTTATTATGGCGAGCACCGAAAGCCTGGTCGGATTCGTGCTGAACAGCAGCCTTCGCCCCTACGGCGATATCTATGTTAGTGCGCTCACGGTCATGCAAAGCGCCATGCAGCTCGTGAGCGTACCGCTCACCGGATTTTCGCAGGGCTTTGTGCCCGTGATCAGCTACAACTATGGTCATGGCGAC
>CAKUME010000272.1 GCA_934667575.1 uncultured Eubacteriales bacterium
GCTCCAGCCCTTCGATGGAAACGCGCACGCCCACCTGCGGAAACGCCCGGCACAGTTCCACAATGCGGTCGGTGAAAAAGCCGTTGGTGGAGATCACAATGCGGTCGCTCTTTTTGAGCAGCTCACGCACGATATCCGGAAGGTCGGGGCGAATAAACGGCTCGCCGCCCGTGATATTGGTAAAATACATCGGCGGCAGCTTGCGGATGGTTTCCAGGCTGAGCTCCTCCTCCGGGCGCGACGGCGCTTTGTATCGATTGCACATGGTGCAGCGCGCGTTGCAGCGATAGGTGACAATCACCGTTCCGTTTAACTTTTTGACGCTCATCGCGATTCCTCCGTTGCAGGCATTTTTCCGGTATAAAGCGGCATCAATTTTTGGCCGTATTCCTCCACCGTGTCAAACCGCGCGGCACGGCAGGCGGACTGCTCGCGGAGCAGCCGCGTGCGGTCGGCCCACAGCGTGCGCAGGGTTTCGGTCAGTGCGCGGGCATCGCCGCTTGCAAACAGCTCGCCCGTGCGCCCCGGCTCGATCAGCTCCGGAATGCCGCCGATTGCGGCGCCCACCACCGGGGTGCCGCAGATTTGGCTTTCCATCACCGAAAACGGGCAGTTTTCGTACCATTCCGACGGCACCACGCTGCACTGCGCCGCGCCCACCAGCGACCGGAGCGCGCCGCCGGTTTGAAATCCGACGCAGCGCACGTTGGGCAGGCCGTGCAGTTCCGCCTCGAGCGGCCCGCGCCCGGCAAAAACGAACGGAATATCCGGCAGCGCGCGGCATGTCTGGAGCAGCGTGCCCACGCCTTTTTCGCGGCTGAACCGGCCAAAATACAGCACATAGTCCTGCTTGGGGCTGGGGCCTGCATTTTCTGCATCGGTCGGGCGCGGCACAAAGTTATGCATCGCCACGGTTTTGCCGGCAAACAGCGGATCGCGGTCGAGCTGCGTTTTCATGAATTCCGAGCAGCAGATCACCGCGTCCAGCCAACGATACACGCCGCGCCTGCGCCAAAACATCGCTTCGGCCGCGCCCACTGCGCTTTTGGCTGCCGAACCGTGAATGCATTTGCGGCGCGCGCACGCGGAAAACCCGCGCCGGCATTCGTCGCACACGGCGCCGTCGCCGGGGCGGTACATCATATGGTTCGGGCAGATCAGCTGATAATCGTGCGCGGTATAAAGAATGCGGCAAGGGTGGCCGGTTTGCCTGCGCCACCGCACCAGCTCCAAAATCACACTGGGCGTGAGCTGGTAATTGAAATTGTTCAAATGGCACACATCCGGCCGAAAATCGTCCAGCACCCGGCGCAGCTGGCGGCGCGCTTCGGCGGAATAAATCGTCCGCACGGGGTAGGTCAGCTTGGCCATCGGACTGCCGCCGTGAAAATCCATATCGGCGGTATACGCGTTCACGCGGTTGCCCACGCAGCGCCCCGCATGATCCATTCCGAAATATTCCACCCGGTGCCCCATGCGCTGCAGGCAGGCGCCCAGCTCAAAAATATAGGTTTCGGAGCCGCCGTTCGGATGCAGGAATTTGTTGATGATGAGAATGTTCAACGCGGTTTGCTCCTTCCGGTTATGGCGCGACGGGGTCCGAAACCGACTGCGCGGAATGCTCGCTCCGGCACGGATGCCCATGCTCCGAATGATACAGCTCCAGCGTGCAGGCCACCGTGTCGTCCCAATTGTATTTATTGGTGATGAAATCGGCCGCACCGGCCCGGTAATGCGCCACCAGCGTCGCGTCGTCGTTCAGCTGCTGGAGCCGGTCGCGCAGCGCCGCCGTGTTGCCGCGCGGAAATGCGTCGGCGCGGTTTTCCACCACTTCCATGCATTCGTCAATGTCCGAAACCAGGCAGCAGTTGCCGTAGCTCATGGCTTCCAGCAGGCTCAGCGGCATTCCCTCCAAATCGGACGGCAGCACATAAACATAGGCGTTGCTGTAAAGCTCATCGAGCAGCGCGCCCTGCACAAAGCCGGTGAACCGGATGCGCGGATCGGGCGCCGCCAGCTTTTGCAGCTCCCGCACAAAATCGCCCGTGTCGCTTGCGCCGCCCGCAATGATCAGCTGCCGGTCGGTGTGCACGGCGCGAAACGCTTCGATCAGCCGCCGAAGGCCTTTTTCCGGCACCAGCCGCCCCACATACAAAAAATAGCCGTCGCGCCGGAGCTGATAACGCGCGCGGATCAGTTCCGGCGCGCGCAGCACCGGCCGGTTCACCCCGTTGGGCACATACTGCGTGGCGCGGCCGTAGGTATCCAAAAAATATTGCTGCATGCTCCGGCTCAGCACGATGATCTCGTCGGCATATTTCACGGCGCATCGCTCCCCGAGGCGGATATAGGTCTGTGCGAGCCGGCCCCACTTTACGCGCCGATGATCCAGCCCGTGAATGGTGGCCACGCAGCGCTTGCCCGTCAGTTTGGGCAGCCAAAGCATGCAGCAGGGCCCCTCCGCGTGAAAATGCACCACGTCGTAGCGCCCAAACGCCGCCCGCAGCGCGCCGAACACCGACGCCGTCATCGCGGCCCAGCCCCGATGATCGATGGTGGGCACATATTTCAGCCGAATGCCGCGGTAGTCGCTCATTCGTTTGGTGTCAAAT
>CAKUME010000273.1 GCA_934667575.1 uncultured Eubacteriales bacterium
ATGCGGTTGGGCACGGTGTGGCTGCCCAGCACAAGCGGCTCCCGGAGCGGCGACAAATCGTCGTCGAACGGCAGCGTGCCGCCCAGCGCGGCGTTGGCCTGCTCGAGCTCGGCGCGGGATGAAATGGAATGGATCATAATGCAGTTCCTCCCTCGTAATATGTAATTCTTGCGCTTTGACAAAACAATGGAGCAAGAATACGCTTGACATGGCTTTTATTTTATTCTATAATTTTTTTGAAGCAAATGCAACGGCAAGTCCTGCTATATTTTATGTAAATCTTGCGATTTCTGAAATGGAATCGGGCGAAAGCCGATGCCAACCGATTTCCTGTTTTTTTGAAAAAGACGGTGATTTTATGCCCACACAACAAAAGTGCGTGCTCGGCGTTACGTTCAGCGATGAGCTGCGCGACACTGCGCCGCATCGGCACAACACCTATCAAATGATCTGCGTCACGCGCGGCGCGCTCGAGCTGCGGGTGGCAACACGCACCTATGCGGTGCAGGCTCCCAGCATAATTTTCATCAGCAGCTTGGAGCCGCACGGCATCCGCATTATCGGCAGCGTGTATGAGCGTTACACGCTGCTCATCGACCCGGTGCCCGCGCATGCGCTGATCAAAAACCCTGCGCTGCTTTCGGCGTTTTCCAATCGGCCGGAGGGGTTCCGCCATGTGGTGGATATTGCGCCCATTGCCGACCGCGTGGTGTTTTTGCTGCAAATGCTGCTCGAAGAGCACGACCGCACGCCGGTGCTTTTTCCCGAAAACGAAACGCTGCTGCTGCGCACGCTGCTCATCACGCTCTGCCGCTTTGCGCCCGACCAGCTGTTTTGCGCCTATGCGGGCATTTCGGCCATTGTGTGGGAGATTAAGCAGCAGATGGAGCAAAACGTGCAGCAGGAGGTGCAGCTGGGCGAGCTGGCCGAGAAATATCACCTGAGCCTTTACTATCTCGCCCACAGCTTTAAGCGCATCACCGGATACAGCATCAAGCAATATCAGCTATTTTGCCGCTTGTCGGTCGCGCGGGAGCTGCTGGCCGAAACCGATCTGAGCGTGACGCAAGTGGCGCTGCGCAGCGGGTTTCAGGATATGAGCAATTTTTCGCGGTATTTTCGCCGCGTGCTCAACTGCTCGCCTACCGATTATCGCCGCGTGCAGCGCGAATCCGCGGAAGCGCCGGAAGAATAACGCATGAAAAAAAGCGCCGCTTTTCGCGCGGCGCCCGGAGCCCCCCCCATTTTGCACTCCGATTATTTTTCATTATATAACAAGAAGAAAGGACATGTTGTATGAAAAGCATTTTTCTCAACGATTCCAACCAGATTGCACGCGTGTATCCGCCCGAAACCGTTGCACAGCTGCAAAAAGAGGCCGGGCTGGACCCGCAGGTGATCACCAAAGCGCAGCTGCTCGCAAACCCCGCACTGGGCGCCGATGCGGAATTTGTGTTCTCCACCTGGGGCATGCCGGCGTTCACCGAGGACGAAATTCGGGCATATCTGCCCCGGCTGCGCGCGGTGTTTTACGCCGCCGGATCGGTGCAGTATTTTGCGCGTCCGTTTTTGAACTGCGGCGCGGCGGTGTTTTCGGCATGGGCGGCCAACGGTGTGCCGGTGGCGGAATATACCGCTGCGCAGATCGTTTTGGCCAACACGGGCTATTTTCAGGCCGCGGCCAAGTGCAGCACGGCGCTCGGGCAACGTGCGGAGGCCGGCCGCCACTTCAGTCTGTTCACCGGCAACTATGACTGCAAAGTGGGCCTGATCGGCGCGGGCATGATCGGCTCGATGGTGGCCGAACGGCTCAAGGCCTATGCGCTGCATGTGATGGTGTTTGATCCGTTCCTGTCGGATGAGCGCGCGGCCGCGCTCGGCGTGGAAAAAGTGCCGCTGGAGCGGCTGTTTGCCGAATGCCAGACGATTTCGAATCATCTGGCGAATAATCCGCAAACCGTGGGCATGCTCAACTACGACCGCTGCTTTGGCCGGATGCAGAAGCATGCTACGTTCATCAACACCGGCCGCGGCGCGCAGGTGGTGGAAGCCGACCTCATCCGCGCGCTCAAAGAGGAACCTGACCGTACCGCGGTGCTCGACGTGACCATGCCGGAGCCGCCGGTGGCCGAGTCGGAATTTTACACCCTGCCGAACGTGTTTCTCACCCCGCACATTGCGGGCAGCAAGGGCAACGAGGTGCGCCGGATGTCCCTATATATGCTCGAGGAGTTCCGCCGCTATATCGCGAACGAACCCACGCGCTGGAGCGTTTCGCTCAAGATGCTCGAAACCATGGCTTAAAAGCAGTCGGATACGAAGGGAGCGGATTTTATGTTTACAACCGGTTTGACCTCCATTACATTTCGCGGTCTGTCGGTGGAAGAAATTGCGGGCGCGGCGGGTGCGAACGGGCTGCGCGCCATTGAATGGGGCAGCGATGTGCATGTGCTTCCCGGCGACCTGGCGCGCGCGGCCTATGTACGCGAGCTGACTGCGCGCAGCGGCCTGATCGTTTCGTCCTACGGCAGCTACTATCGGCTCGGCGCCGAAGCCGACCCCGCCGCCGCGTTTGCGCCCTACATTGCCT
>CAKUME010000274.1 GCA_934667575.1 uncultured Eubacteriales bacterium
TGTGAACGATGCCATTCGATTTTTGCGCGCGCGCGAGGTGGTGCACTACCAGCGCTTTGGCGAAGCGCTGCGGCTCACCACCGAACGGCTCGATGCGAAAAACTTTTATGCGTTCAATCCGGCGTTTACACCGGCGCAGCCCGGTTCAAATTCCAAATAATTTTTCCGGCCCGCAGCGGATGCATGTCCCCCGTTCCAAAGCATTTCCTACTGTGCCGAACGCAAACAGCGCCTCCGGCCTTCACAAAAACCGGGGCGCTGCAATCGGGCTCCATCGTTGAACCGAGATTACAAACGGCCGCCGTATGCGTGTCATACGGCGGCCGTTTGCTGCTTGGTCGATTTCATTCACCGACCGCTTATTTTTTTCCGTTGAGCGCTTCGGCGAGCGTGCGCCAGCCGAGCATCGCACACTTGACCCGCGCAGGCATATGCGCAATGTCGCGCAACGCGGAAGCTTCCTCCAAGCTGTCAATTTCCGCTTCCGATGCTTCACCGCGAATCATACGCATAAAGATATTGCACAGGCGCAGCGCTTCGTCTTTTTTGCGGCCGATGACCATGCCGAGCATGATATCCGCGGAAGCCTGCGAAATGGCACAGCCATCCCCCACAAACGCGCCGTCGGTAATGGTGTCGCCGTCCGTTTTGAGCTTGAGCTGAATGTCGTCGCCGCAGCTCGGGTTCACACCCTCGAGCACGATATCGGCATCCGGCAGATCATGCTTGAATTCCGGATGCATATTGTGCTCGGTAAGAATTTCGTTGTAAAAGCTCCTATTTTCCATATCCCATGCGCTCCCTGATTGTCGAAAGGCTGTGGATGAAACGATCCACATCCGATTCGGTATTATAAAACGCGAAGCTCGCGCGCACCGTGGCACGGTAGCCCAAATGCGTGAGCAGCGGCTGCGCACAGTGATGCCCCGCGCGCACCGCCACGCCGTCGGCGGCAAAAATTTCACTCACATCGTGCGGATGCACATCATCCACCGTGAAGGTGAGAATGCCGGTGTGCTCCTCGGCGCGCGGCGAGCCGAGAATATGCACGCCCGGAATGCGCATCATGCGCGTGAGCGCATCGCCCGACAGCGCCAGTTCGCGTGCATGAATCGTGTCGAACCCCACGCGCTGCACATAGTCGATCGCGGCGTGCAGTCCGGCCGCACCCGCTGCATTGACTGTGCCCGCCTCAAACTTGTGCGGCACCTCGGCGAACACCGCGCCCTCGCGCGTGACGGACTCGATCATTTCGCCGCCCGTGAGGAACGGCGGCATCGCCTCGAGCAGGGCCCGCTTGCCGTAGAGTGCGCCAATGCCCATAGGGCCATAGAGTTTGTGGCCCGAGAATGCGAAAAAGTCGGCGTCCAGCTCCTGCACATTCACGGGGATGTGCGGCGTGCTCTGCGCACCGTCCACCACGATTACCGCGCCGCGGCGATGGGCCATGGCCGCAATTTCGCGGATGGGATTCACCCGGCCCAGCACGTTGGACACCTGCGTGATCGCAACGAGCTTGGTGCGGTCGGTGATCAGTGACTCCACCCGGTTGAGGTCAAGCGAACCGTCCGGCGCGCACTCAATGAACTTCAGCGCAGCGCCGGTCTGCCGACATACCATCTGCCACGGCAGCAGATCGCTGTGGTGCTCCATGATGGATACCAGCACCTCGTCGCCCGCATGGATGTGGCTCAGGCCGTAGCTATACGCGACCAGATTGAGCCCCTCGGTGGTGTTGCGCGTGAAGATGATCTCCTCCGGCGACGCCGCACCGATGAAGCACTGCACCGCCGCGCGTGCGTTTTCAAACGCTTCGGTGGCTTCCACGCTGAGCGAATAGATGCCGCGCATGGGGTTGGCGTTGTGTTTGCAATAAAAATCCCGCTCGGCGTCGAGCACGCACTGCGGCCGCTGCGCGGTGGCCGCGTTGTCGATATAGGCGATCGGATCTTGCATCAACAATGGAAAATCCGCTTTGTAATTCTGCATGGTCATTCTCCGTCCTCTTCTTCCAGCAGTTCCTCGTTGAGCGCCTGCGCGGCCTGCGCGGCAAACGCGTCGTTGCCGGCTGCGCGGATCAGGCGCTCCACCGACGCGCGCGCCATCATCGCTTCGGCCTGCGCCTTGCCGATGCCGCGGCTTTCAAAATAGAACCGCGTGTCGTCGTCGAGCCCGCCAATGGTCGCGCCGTGGCTGCCGTCCACATTTTCTTCCGCACAGAGGATCAGCGGCACCGTTTTGTTCACCACGCCGTCGCCAAGCAGCAGCACGGTTTCATTTTCGCTGCCCACGGAGTCGGACGAGCCTTTTTTGAAGTCGATGGAGCCGCGAAAGGTTTTTTGCGCTTCGTCCATCAGCGCACCCGCCGCAGTAATGCTGCTTTCGGTTTTTTTGCCGCGGTGGTTGACCGTCAGGTTGATATCCACGATCTGGCGGTGCTGCCCCAGATAGCCGATCTGGGACGAAAGCGTGCTCCCGTCGCCATTGAGCTCAATGCAATGGTCGGCATACACATCGCCCGGGCCGAGCAAAATCGTGATGAGCTCAAGCTTGGCGCCGGATTCGCACACGGCGTTGGTT
>CAKUME010000275.1 GCA_934667575.1 uncultured Eubacteriales bacterium
ATATCGAAGCGGGCGAAGCCGCCGTGGCCGAGCGCAAAAATCTGCAAAGCGGCACCGTGACCATTGCCGCCAGCGAGGTGGCGCTGCGCTGCCTGCTGCTGCCGGTGCTCAAGCAATACCGAATGCTGCACCCCGGCGTGCGGGTGCGCATCAGCAACCACTCCACGCCGCAGGCCATTGCCGCGCTCAAAGACGGCCTTGCCGATCTGGCGGTGATCACCACACCGGCGGAGGAGGCCGCGTCGCTCATCGGGCACGACGTGAAATCGTTTCGCGAGGCGGCGATCTGCGGCAGCGCGTTTTCGGCGCTGTGCGGCCATCCGGTCACGCTGGCACAGCTGCGGGCATACCCGCTGATTTCGCTCGGCGCCGAAACCGGCACCCACCGCTTTTACACCGATTTTTTTGCGCGCTGCGGTCTGCCTTATGCGCCGGACATTGAAGCCGCCACCGCCGATCAGATTCTGCCGATGGTGCAGGCCGATTTGGGCGTGGGGTTTTTGCCGCCCGAATTTATTCATCCCACCGACGGCGTTTCGGTGCTCGCGCTGGCGGAGGAGATTCCTGCACGCAGCATTCGCCTGCTCAAGCGCCGCGATCAGCCGCTGAGCATGGCTACACGCGAGTTGGAGCGGCTCATCATGGCCGCCGAGCCGGTATAATTTTGATCAATTGAGCGAAAGGGGTAACTGCGCTATATGTCAATCTCTCGTAATGCATGGAAAAACTTTTGGATGGACCAAGCGTTCATCCTGCCCGGCACGTTTCTCATTGCGGCCGGCGTGAACCTGTTCTGCCTGCCCAGCAAGCTCTCGCTGGGCGGGCTGACCTCCATCGGCACGGTGCTGCAATATCTGTTCGGTGTGCGCATTTCCGTGACCAACCTGGTGGGCAACCTGCTGCTGTTTTTGATCGGCTGGAAAAGCCTTGGCCGAGCCGCGGTGGTCAAAACCCTGTCGGGCGTGGTGTTTTTGTCGCTTTTTCTGGAGGTTACGCGGCTGTTTCCCGCCTACACCGGCGACCTGCTGATTGCGGCGGTGTCGGGCGGCGCTTTAATGGGGCTGGGCGTGGGGCTGGTGGTGCGCCGCGGCGCTTCCACCGGCGGCAGCGATTTTGCGGGATTGATGCTCCGCCGCGCGCTGCCCCATGTGTCGATCGCGCGGCTGATCCTGATTATTGACTGCGTGATCGTGGCCATTGCCGGTGTGGCGTTCCGCAGCTGGCCCGTTACATTCTATTCGCTGGTATCGCTGTTCATCAGCGAAAAATTCACCGATCTGGTCGCCACATTCGGCGACAGCGCCAAGTCGGTGCAGATTTTTTCGGCACAGACCGAGGCCATTGCCGCGCAGATTATGCGGGAGCTGGAGCGCGGTGTGACCGGCATTCACGCCCGGGGCATGTATACCGGCCGCGATTCGCTGATGCTGCTGTGCGTGGTGAGCAACAAGCAGCTGCCCACTCTGGTGCAGCTGGTGCGCCGCGCCGACCCCGCCGCATTTTTGATCGTGACCGATTCGCGTGAGGTGTGGGGCGACGGATTTAAAACCGACACATAAAATCAAATCGGCCGGGGCCGCGGAAATGCGGTTCCGGCTATTTTTTTGCGGCCGCCACGCCGGGAAAAGACATGGGCACGCGCCAAAGCGCCGCAGCCGTTTCGCGGTCCCGCATTTCGTTTGAACACCTGCGGCTGCGGGTGTGTATGATGAAGGGAAAGGGGCGCGATAACATTGACGAACGATCCATGCGAAATGTTCATGCGGCGCGCGGTGGCGGCGGCGCAGGTTCGAGGCAGCGATAAATACCCCGATATTCACGGTGAGGTGCGGTTCTATCCGCAGGCCGATTCCGTGCTGGTGCGGGCGGAAATCACCGGGCTGCCGCAAAATGATTCGCCATGCGAAAACCCGATTTTTGCATTCCACATTCACGGCGGGCAAGCATGCACCGGAACTGCGGCCGATCCGTTTGCCGATGCGGGGATGCATTTGAACCCGAACGACTGCCCGCATCCGTATCATGCCGGCGATATGCCGCCGTTGTTCGGCGTAAACGGACGCGCGCTGCTGATTTTTGCAACCAATCGATTTCGCATTCCGCAAATCATCGGGAAAACCGTGATTATTCATGCGCGTCCGGACGATTTTGTAACGCAGCCATCGGGAAATGCGGGCGAAAAAATCGCCTGCGGGGTCATCGAGTGGGCCGCGCTGCAATAAGCGGCGCATTTGCTTCCGGTATCGATCTTCCCCGCCCCTTTTCCGTTTATAAAAAACGGCATTAAAAATTCGCCGGATGGCGCAAATTTGGTCGCATGAATTTTTTCCCTTCGGGGCTTGACAAATAAAATGGTCGGTGCTATAATAACGCATATAAACCCAGTATGTTTAATTGTTTATCGAGTGCCATATGAAAATGAAGCCACTTGCTTCACGCTTTCGAAAACAACAAATGAAGTCCAAGGAGGGTTCGCAATGAATCGTCGCATCCGTTTCCACCATCCCATTGCGGAAGCCGAAAAAGCCCATCGCTTTTCCGGCATCCTCGTTTTGTCTGCATGTTGTCTGTGCTGTAT
>CAKUME010000276.1 GCA_934667575.1 uncultured Eubacteriales bacterium
GCGGCATGCTGCAAATAAAACATCGCCGTGCCGGTACCTGCGCGGAACACGCCGCCGCGTTCATTTTTGCGTCCGCGCAGCGCTTCGGCGAAGGTATGCAGCAAAAACACCGCTTCGCCATCCGCGCGATCGTCATCGCAGCCCATTTTGGGCATTTGCGTGCGCAGGCGCTGCTGCAATTCCTCGTGCCCGTGAAAATCCGTCGCGACCGCGTCGATCAGCTCCTGTGCCGAAACCGAATGCTCCACAAACACCGCCTGGTGAATGGCCGCCATGCTGTCTGCGGCCGTGGCCACGCCGGTGCCGTGGATGCCGTAATTGTTGTATTTGCCGCCGAGCGAGATATCCCGCGCGCGGTCGAGGCAGCCGTCCATCATCAGCGACAAAAACGGCGCCGGGAAGATATACAGGTGCTGCACCTGTGCGCAAATGCGGTCGCACGCAGCGACGATCTCTTCCCGAACGGCTGCACGGAACGCGTGAAAGTCCGCACAGTCACGCAGCCGGTGATTCATTGCATCGTTGACCGCCTTGGGCAGTGATAACCCCGCAATGTTGTTGATATCCATGCCCTTGCCGGGAATGATGAATTCCCAGCAGGCCGCCACCGTGTAGTTTCGCGCATCGGCGGGTTCATAGCCGAGCGCTTCGAGCGCGGGAATGACCACGTCGTCGTTGGAATACTGCGGAAATCCCAGCCCCACGGCGGTGAGCTCCGTGCCCGCTTCGTAGCGTGCGAGCGGCGTGCGGGCCGATACGCGCAGGTTGATTTTCGGGTCGATCAGCTTCAGCTCGCGGCTTGCGGTCAGGCAGAGCGACGAAAGCGCATTGAATGCGTCCGTGCCGTCCGCCGTGACGCCGCCAAGCATCAGGCTCTGGCCGTCATCGCCCTGCTGCACACCGGGATAGAGGTCACTGTCGAGGTTAAAGGTGAGAAAAAATTCTTCGATCAGTTCGAGCGCGGCATCCTCCGTGAGCGCGCCGCTTTGCCGATCGCGCGTGAAATAAGGCAGCGCAAACTGGTCGAACCGGCCCACCGTCATGTGATAATTGCCCTCTGCCCACGCCGTGTAGTGCAGAATGCGGAAAAATTGCAGGCAATCGGCAAAGCTGCGCGCCGGTTCGCGTGGAATGCGGCGCAGCCGCATGGCGGCATCCGCGGCGCCGGCCTGCTCGGCGGCATCGGCATATCGGTCGCTCAACGCGAGCACCGCGTCGATCTCCATGATCGCCGCGTCCAAAAACATGCATCCCTCGGCGTCCTGCTTTTCCTGCGCTTGGGCGCGCCGCGCCGTGCACTGGGCGCGCACGGCGTCCAGCCCCAACGCGATCACCCGCCCGTAGTCCGGGCAAATGTTCGACAGATTGCCCAATTCATGCAGGTAGTGCGTGCTGCGCAGCGCGCGCAGTTCTTCATCGGAAAAAATGCCCGGCACATCCGTGACCGTGCGCTGAAACACGATCTGCTGTTCCGGCCGCACCACCGGCTGTTCGGCCTCGAGCAGTGCGCGCAGCCGAATCGCCGTGCGCATGGTCGGCGACAGCGCCGGATCACGCCATGCGGCCGCCTGCGCTGCGTCAAAACGCCGGCGCAGCGCACGATGTTGGTGCGTGAGATATTCCGCCATCATCCGCTGCATTCGTTCATTCATCCACATCGCCCCTTTCGGTTCATTACATTAACCTTAATGCAATGTAACTATACCATATCCGATGCTGCAAATCAAGCGGTGCAGGCACATTACTTTCTGCCATTCATTCATGTGAATTTTGCGGCAATCTCATGATCCGATTTGCCCGCTGCCGGCGCCGCATGACGTTCGGCAGGCGCAAACGGCAAAAAAAACCGCTGCGGCCCATCCATGGGGTCCAGCGGTGATAAAAGATCAAGCGCGGTGCTCGGCTTCAGCCTCGGCCGCCTGCTTGTTTGTTTTGATGACCTTCATGCGCGAAAACTCTTCGCGCTCTTTTTCTTCGAGCGAGTCGCTGATAAAACGCACCGTTTCGCGCAGCTGCGGAATCATCACGTTTTTGAGCGCATTGGCGCGGCGCTGCGTTTTCACAATGGCGTCCGCGAGCTTGCACACGCCGTTTTCCACCTCGGCGAGTACGGCGGTCAGCTTTTTCACGCGGATAAAGCACTGCTGCGCTTCATCGAGCGCGGAATTGCTGCTCACAAAGCCATAGTGCAGCTCCTGTGCGGGCGGCTCATATTCCACAATCGGAATATCCACCCCCATCACGCTGCGAAAGCGGATGTGCAGCCGGTCGTCGAGCGGAACCGATTCCGCAAAGCTCTCCACCACGCCCAGCGTGATGTTGGCGCGCTGAAGCGCCTGATAGGCCTGATGATAGGTGTCGCCAATGTCGCTGCGCAGCGATTTGGCGCGGTCAAGCAGCGACATCATTTCGCGCACCAGAATGTTCCGCTTGCGGTCGAGCAGCTCATAGCCGGTCGAAGACAGCGCAAGCGATTTTTTTGCGTTGATCAGATTGCCCTTGGTGGCAAATACCTGCTGTGCCGTGGCTGATCCCTCCCATCCATCGGATGCATCCGATTATTTGTCGGCGGG
>CAKUME010000277.1 GCA_934667575.1 uncultured Eubacteriales bacterium
TGCCCGAGCCGGTCGAGCCGATCACGCCGATGGTTTGGCCGGGCTGCACCGTGAACGAAATGTCGGACAGCGATTCCGCGCCCGCGCCCGCATATTGCAGCGACACATGGTCAAACACCACCGCCGGCGCGCCCGCAACCGGCGCGGCCGGCAGCTGCGCGCGCTCGGTTTCGGCGGGGATATCCAGCACATTCTGAATGCGCCGCAGGCATGCGACCGATTTTGTGACCGACACGGTCGTGTTTGCGAGCTTGATGAGCTCCACAAGAATTTGCCCCATATAATTCACCAGCGCAACCACTTGCCCCTGAGTGAGCACGCCGGCATTCACACGCAGCGCGCCCATCTGGATCAGCACGAGCACCGCGCCGTTGATGAGCAGGTAGGTGAGCGGGTTGAGCAGCACCGAAATGCGGCTGCTGAACAGCTGAATTTTGAGCAGCGCGGCGTTTTTGGCGTCAAAATCCGCAATTTCGTCTGCCTCTTTGCCAAATGCCCGCACCACGCGCGCACCGGCAAGGTTTTCGCGCGTTGCCCCCAACACCCCGTCCAGCCGCTGCTGCACGCGCCGGTAAAGCGGCAGCGTGGCGAGAATGATCGCAAACACCACGGCCAACAGCACCGGGATGATCACTGCAAACACCAGCGCCGCCTTCCAGTCGATCGTGAACGCCATCACCATTGCGCCGAACACAATGAACGGCGAACGCAGAAACAGCCGCAAAAAGATATTTGTGCCGCTCTGCACCTGGTTGATGTCGCCCGTGAGCCGGGTGATGATCGTGCTCGAACCGGTTTGATCGAGCTGCGAAAACGACAGCTTCGTCATGTGCGAAAACACATCGTGGCGCAGCCGGGTGGAAAAGCCGGTGGCCGCCTTGGCGGCAAAAAACTGTGCGGTGATTGAAAACGCGAGCCCCACCGCGCCCAGCCCGACCAGCAGTGCACACATCCGGCCAATGTAGCCGGTGTTGCGGTCTGCAATGCCGGTGTCGATAATCGATGCCATTACCAGCGGCACCATCAGCTCGAGCAGGGCCTCCAGCAGCTTAAACAGCGGTCCCAGCACGCATTCCTTGCGGTAGGCGCGCAGTCCGCTCCAACATTTTTTCATGTTTGGAATCGTTCCTTTCCGTTTGCAGGCGAAAAATCCGCGGATTTTGGAAAATTGCGCTTGCTTTTTTTGCTTTTCTATCGTATCATAAAATCAGCCATATGAAAAATATTTGATTGATATGCTTCCTATTGTTTTTTCGAATGGGTTATTCGGATTGGGGATGTTTGAATGGAATTGCGTCAGCTTCGTTATTTTTGCACGGTAGCAGAAGAGAAGAGCATTTCGGCCGCGGCCAAAAAGCTCTATCTTTCGCAGCCCCCGCTCAGCACGCAGATGCGCCAGCTGGAGCAGGAGCTGGGGTGCGTGCTGTTTGAGCGCGGCGCGCGCCATATTCAGCTCACGCCGGCCGGGCAGCTCTTTTATGAGCGTGCGTCCGCCATGCTCGAGCTTGCGGCGCGCACGCAGCAGGAACTGCACGATTACACCAACGGTACCCACGGTACCCTGCGCTTTGGCGCGGTGTCGTCCGTTTGCGGCACCGTGCTTGCCGATTGGATCGCTGCATTTCGCGCGGCGCATCCGGCCGTGCAGTTTTCGGTGGCCGAGGGCAACACCTACCAGCTGCTGGAGCAGCTGCGGCAGCATCGCATCGAGCTTGCCATTGTGCGCACGCCGTTCACGGCGACCGGCGTAGAGGAGATCCGTCTGCCTGCGGAGCCCATGCTCGCGGTGGGGCACGCATCGTTTTTTGGCGGCGATCCGTCGCCGGAGATCTCGCTGCGTGCGCTGGCGGCGCTGCCGTTGATCATCTATCGCCGTTGGCTTCAAATTGCCGCGCAGCGCTTTGCCGCCGAGGGCCTGCATCCCGCGTGGTTCTGCCAGAACGACGATGCGCGCACCACCGCGCTGTGGGCCGACGCCGGGCTGGGTGTGGGGCTGGTTCCGCGTTCCTCGCAATCATTATTGCACCACCCGCAGACGATATGCAAGGCGGTGGCGGATCCGGGCCTGGCAAGCAGCATTGTGCTCCTGCGCAGCCGCGACACCTACCGCTCCACCCTGGCCGCCCAGTTTATGGAGCTGATCCGTGCGGCGCAGGCGAGCACATCGGGCGAACCGTAACGTTTAATCCGGCAAAAAGTTTTGCAGCAGGGCGTCGGCGGCTTCATCCAGCGCGGCAAAATCCATTGCAGCCATATAGTGCTGTTCGAGCCGGTCGTGCAGTGCAAGCGCCTGCGCCAGCTCATCGTATACGTCCTCGAGCAGTGCGAGCGCCGTTTTGCGGCGGAAACGAATTTCGCCTCGGCACGCGCTCAGCCGCTCCGCGTTGAAAAAACGGCGCACATGAATGGTGCGCTCCGGCGTGAACGGATAATGCAGCAGCCCGCCGCTCACGGCAAACGCTTCGCCGCGGTCGGGCAGGATCACGGCGTCGAGCGCGTCCGGCCGCAGCGGCGATGCGCAGCTGATCACGCGGCAGCCCCGTGCGAGCGCTTCGCGCCGAATGCGCGCCA
>CAKUME010000278.1 GCA_934667575.1 uncultured Eubacteriales bacterium
GTGACGTCCTTTCCGGCACGGAACAAATCAGTTGCCAAATTACAGCCGAGCACGCCCGCTCCGAATATCAATATTTTTATCATCTGATCCTCCATCCGCAAGAATTGATTATTTGTTTCTCCGATAGCCCGCCGCATCGCGGTATTCGGGATGCGCTTTGCAATACGGATCGTTGTCGCCGCAGATGGTGTAGTCGCACCTGCACCCGTTGGCACAGGTGGTTTTTCGCACCAGCTTCGCGTGAATCAGCTCCATGGCTGCATAATCCGGGTTGCACAGCGCAGGCATCACTTCAAGCAGCCCGTGCTGCTTGGCGAACTCCGCCGTGGGGCATTCGGTAAATTCATAATAGATGGGCCGATCCTTGCGGAACACGGCCATATTCATCTTAAAATCGCCCCATTTGTCGCACTGCCGCTTGGCATTTTGAAAAGAGCGATACATCAGCTTTTTGAACAGCGGCTTGTTGCAGTCTACAAATTTGGCCAGAATGCGGAACGCGGGCAGGAACAAATTCCCTTCCATTTCCTCTATTTCCGCAAGACTTGTGACCGCTTTGCACACCACATAATAGGCCATCAGGGCGATGCAATCGTAATTGCCGCCCGCGCCGTTGTGAAAATTTTTCTTGCCGCCCAGATCCGTGCGCCAATCAGAGAGAAAATCCGCATACTGCCGCTGCACCTGCGTCCAAACGGCTTCCCGCTCCGCTTTTGGATAGTGCAGGGCGATTTTTTCTTGTATCTGCTTTTTGCAGGGCTTGGAGTAGCACACATGGCAGCTCCGGTCAAATTGCAATGCGCGATCCTTCATATCTGCTCCTTTTTCAAACGGTTCCGGTGTGCGGCCTGCATACCCAAACATCCCTTTTCATTTTTTTCTCGCCCACGCGCGCCAGCCGTGAGCGCGTCAATCCGGCCGGTGTGCCATCGCTTCCTCATTTTCGGGCTGTGACGCAGAGCCAGCCCCGGGTGTTTTTGTGGATCTGCACATCGCGGAACCCCGCCGTCTGCAGTGCACGATTCAGCTGAATATCCGAATAAATGGTCAATCCGTCGATCATCTGCGTCCATTTTTCGTCCCGATCGTCATCGCCGCCGCACTCATTGCAAATAAGAAACGTTCCGCCGGGCTTCAGCACCCGATAAACTTCCCGGAAGCACAGATGCAGATCGGGCCAAAAATAAACGGTTTCAAAAGCGGTGACCGCATCAAACCCGCCGGATACCGCGGGAATATGATCCACACTGCCCTGTTGCACCGCGCAGCGGCCGGCGCTGATTGCCGCTGCGTTCAGTCGGCGCGCTTTTTCAACGCTAACGGCCGCGTAGTCGATGCCTGTCACGATGCCCTGTGGGCACTGCTTCAAAATCTTTTTGATGTTTGCACCGCCACCGCAGCCGCAATCCAGCACGTTTGCGTCTGCGGAGAGGTGCAAAAATTGCATGCCCCAGCTTGCCAGCGCCCGATGACCGATGTTCATCATATTGACCATGAGCTTTCCGCCAAGCCCTTGCGGCTTTCTGGTGTTTTCAAAAAATGACATTGCTGCTGCCTCCGAAAGCGATTCCACAATCGCGAATTTTTTATTGGAATGGGATATGCACGGCAACGGTCCTCGGAGCATCGGGAATGGACTTGTTTCGCTCATATTCCTTCTGTTCGCCGGATGATGCGCAGGACGAACGCTCTTTTTTCGCTCCATTCCGGTTAGTTTCTGCTAACTTGCAGGACCTTTGAAAAACCGCATTTCTGCGGTTCTCCGCCCATGCCCGGCGTGCCTTGCGGACGCTTGGCACCGGCGTTTGCAGGATTGGGCGGCTTGGTTTCATCATCGCGAAACGTCCGATCACATTTCAAAACGGAACCCGGTCCGTGTACTCGAACATATTTTAACATAAATCATTCCGGTTTGCAATAGGTAACCGGCTTTGAACGCCCATAACGGAATAAAATTCGCGGCACGCTTCACTCTTTCGGCCGCCCTTCGGTGCGCGGCACGACTCAGCACCGTTGGAACACATTTTTTGATTTGCATCGGGATATCGGCGCCGGGCCATTTTTACTGGTTTTCGATTTTGCGCTTCATGTCGAGCAGCAGCGCGGCCAGCTCGGGCACACGGCGGTCCGGCAGGCGGGTGATCGGCGCGGAAATGCTCACCGCGCAGCGCGCGCCCCCTGCAAAGTCCGGCAGGGCCACAGCCACGCAGCGCACGCCGAGCTCGTTTTCTTCGTCGTCGGTCGCATAGCCGCAGGCGCGCACGCGCGCCATTTCGGCCTCAAAATCCGGCCAACGGACGATGGTGTGCGCGGTGAGGGGCTGCGGCGGGTCGGCAGCCCAAATGGCGGTCCGCTCTGAGGCGGGCAGCGCGGCCAGCAGCGCTTTGCCCACCGCGGTGCAGGTCATCGGCTGGCGCAGCCCCACGCGCGACACCATGCGCACGGAATTCACCGTGGGTTCCACTTTGTCGATATACACGATCTGGCTGCCCTCGCGCTGCACCAGATGCACCGTTTCGCCGCCCGCTTCGGCCAGCTCACACAGATAGGGATGCAC
>CAKUME010000279.1 GCA_934667575.1 uncultured Eubacteriales bacterium
TTGCCGCAGTCAATGCGCGCCCACACGCGGCGTGCGCGGCTGCTGAACACGAGCGGATAGGCGAGTGCACAAACGACCGCCGCCGCCGCAATGTCGAGGATCGAATGCTGCTTGAGGAACACGGTGGAGCTGCTGATGAGCACTGCGAGCACCGTCATCAGAATGCGCCATCCGCGCGAGGAAAACGCCTTGCTGTTCCACGAGGCGAACAACACCGCGGCCGACCCGATCACATGGAGCGAGGGGCACACATTCGTGTTTGTGTCAAAAACATACAATCCGCGCACAATGGCCGTGCAGAAATTTTCGCGCGCAAACGTTTCCGGCCGCAGCTCCTGGCACGACGGCCAAACGATGTACACAATGCAGGTGATGGTGTATGTAATCATCGTGAACCGCATATAATCGCGAAATGCGGGCACATCCCAGAAAAACGAATACACGATCATCACGCCCAGATACACAAACCATAAATAGTACGGGATCACAAAATATTCGCAGAACGGAATCTGTGCGTCCAGCGCGCATTCCACCACATGATACACGCGCGCCGGCCCGCGCTCCAAAATCAAAAACGCCAGCCCATAAATTGGCCAAAACAGCAGATACTGCACATGTGAAAATTCCGGCGTGCGCAGTCGGTTCAGCCGGAAATCGCGATAGTCAACCATGGGTTTCTTCATGCATATGCTCCTTATAATCCGAAACAACAAACTGCCCGAGCGCGGCTGCGCCGCAAACCGGAAATTCCGCCTCCATTGCACGCACGCATTCCGCCTGCGCGGCCGGATCGTCCAGCCGTGCGCACGCGAGCGCCGCCAGTTCCGGCAGCCCCTTGGCGGTGGCCGCAATGCCGCAGTGCGTCATAAAATCCCGGTTGTGCAGCTCGCAGCCCGGAATCGCGTCCACATAAATCAGCGGCAGCCGCTTGGCGATCGCTTCGGTCGTGCTCAATCCGCCCGCCTTGGAAAGATATACGTCCGCCGCGTCCATATACATGCTCATGCGCTTCGTGAAGCCCACCACGCGGATGCATGGCCCGCGCAGCGCAGTGAGACTGTGATATAGCTTGCGGTTGCTGCCGCAGATAATCACCAGATAGCCGTCCTCGGGCAATCGGCTTTGGAGCAGCAGCGCGAGCTTTTTCATCGGGCCGCAGCCCATGCTCCCGCAGCTGAAAAGCAGCACCCGTGCGTTTTCCGGCAGCTTGAGCCGCCGCCGCGCTTCCGTGCGCGGCATGCGTGTGCAAAAGCTCTCCCGCACCGGAATGCCCGTGACCACCAGTTTGTCCTCCGGCACGCCGCACGCGGCAAACTCGGCCCGCAGCGATTCATGCGGAATAAAATACGCATCCATTTCCGCCTCGCTCACGCCGGGGCTGCATGTGTAGTCGGTGGCCACAAAATAGCAGCGGAAGCGCCCGGGGTGGCGCTTGCGAATGGCCGTCATGGTCAGCGCAGGAAAAACGTGCACGCATATCACCGTGTCGATCGCATTATCTTCCAAAAATTGCAGCAACGCCTTGGCTCCGCGCGTACTTTCGTCATAAATAAACCGCGGTGTGTGGTTTTCTTCAAATTTGTAGCCGATGCCAAACAGCTTGGGCGCCCGGCGGTAGATGAACACATGCCCCTTGCTGATGATCTCGGATGTGCGCCCGGAAAGAAATCCCAGCGCATCGGCGCGCATGCTTTCAATGCCGTGCGCGTCCAGCCATTCCTGAATGGCGGTGCAGGTAGAGTTGTGTCCTTCGCCGGTATTACAGGACAGAATCAGTACTTTCATGAACTTGTTTTCCTTTCCTTTTTTCCATGCGTTGTGCGGTGGCCATCAGCTTGGGGCGGTTGTAGCGCTGAATGAGAATAAACGGAATGTTGCTGAGCGCCGACAGCGCCGCCACCGTCCATGCGACGGCATTGTTCCAGAGCAATCCAATGGGGAACGACAGCACAAACAGCGCCGCGTGGATCACCTCCGCCACGCACGTTTCGGCGATCAGCCGCCGAATATGTTCATACGAAATATGGTGCGAGACCTGTTTGGGCACCATATCTTTCATCACGCGGCTCATGTCCGGCAGATGATCCTTCCATTTTTGAATGTGCATCCAGTTATAAACACGGCCGTTGCGTTCCCACTTCATCGGCGCAAACGGCGCGCGTTCGGGGTGAAACCACCGCCGCGGCAGCGCCTCTCCGATCACATGCGCCAGAATTCCCATCACGGCAATATAAATGATACTGCGAATCAGCGTCATTTGCAAGCCCTCCCATCCAATTTTTTTGTATCCTTCCCCAGATCCGGGTCGTCCATCCGGAAGAGCTGAACCGCGTTGGGGTAACTTTCTACGACAAAATGCGCGTCGGTGAACGGTTCGCCGTCCATTTGCATCTCAAAGGGCTGCTCCGAAAAAAGCGCGGCCCGCCGGGTGCGCACCCAATGCATGGCATCGGTCAGCCGGTATTTTTTTGCATCCGCCATGCGCAGCTCGAGCG
>CAKUME010000280.1 GCA_934667575.1 uncultured Eubacteriales bacterium
CATCGAATGGCGCGGCCGCCCCGGTTATGACTGGGACTGGTATGTGAATCCGGGCTTTTTGATGGCCTACACCCAGCAGCAGCGCGAACAGCTGATCGACGAGCTCATGCGCAAATTCAAGGAACTGTTCGGCGAATATCCGCGCTCGGTGGGATCATGGCTGCTCGACAGCTACTCGATGGATTATATGAGCCGAAAATATGCCATTGACGCCTTTGCCATTTGCCGCGAGCAGTTTGCCATTGATGCGTACACGCTGTGGGGCGGATACTTCAATCAGGGGTATTATCCATCCAAAGTGAATATGCTCTGCCCTGCCAGCACGGCCGAAATGCAGATTTCCACGCCAGTGTTTCGTATGCTGGGGCCTGATCCGATTTATGGCTATGACGAAAAGGCGGAGCTTTATCCGCAAACGCACCCCAGCTGCAACACGCTGGAACCGGTTTGGTTCACCGGCCATGACCCGCAGGCGGTGAACTGGATGCTCGACTGCCATTTTCATCAGGAATGCTTGAATTTTGCCTATGCGCAGTTGGGGCAAGAAAATAGTTTTGGTTGGGATTCCATTCAAAAAGGGCTGCCAATGCAATTATCGCTGGTGGCGCAAATGGCCGCCGCCGGAGAGGTCGTGGTGGAACAATTGGGCGACACCGGCCGATGGTTCCGCCGCACATTCGCTTCTACCCCGGCCACCTCGCTGATTGCCGCCAGCGACCGCGAAAAAAACGGGCTGCAAACGGTGTGGTATGATTGCAAACACTATCGCGCCAGCCTGCTGCTGCAAAACGGGCGGCTTGGCTTCCGGGATATTCATCTGTTTGATGAACACTATGCCGTACGATATTATGAAACGCCCTGCACCGGTTGGCAGGCGACCTACGACAATTTGCCGGTGGTGGACGGCCGCCTGTGGAGCACGCCGGAAATTCATGCCATGCTGGCTTTGGAGCCCGCGGTACAATCGATATCCACTGCGCGCACCGGCGAAAACGAACTGACGGTGACCGCATTGCTGACGAATGGACAGCCGCTGCGCATTGAATTCCGGGAAAGCGGCATCACCATCATTTCTGAGTCGGCGCATAGCTGGCATTTTCGCCGCGGCCAGCACTTTGATACGGATCTAACGGTGACGGCACACGCACTGCGTATGCATCATAACGGATTTGACTATCAAATTCCGGTAGTCGGCGCACTTTGCTCCCACGGCGCCGATGAATATACGATCGTGCCGCAAAACGGAAAAATTGCACTGGACATGGAGCAAAAATAAGCTGCACTCCGCATGAACCGCATCCGCTTTGCCGAGGTGCTGAATATGCGAATGCATATTCGGTCCGGCGCTGCGGCATGCGGGCAGCAAAACACGCTCATGGCGTTCCCGATTCGTTCAGGCTGCCATGAGCGCGTTTTATTTTTCGTTGTTTTCGCGTTTGCTTTCCATTTTGCGCAGCTGCGCGTCGATCTTATCCAGGCAGCAGCGAAAGCTCTCGAGCTCTGCGTTGGTGAGCGTTTGGAACATTCCGTGGTTGATGCTGTCAAAAATTTCATGACTTTGCGCCACCACCGCGGCCCCCTTGGGCGTGATGCGCAGCTGATGCCGGCGGTTATCCTGCGAATCCACGGTGCGCTCAATGAGCCCGACGGCCTCGAGCCGCTTCAGGTTTGCGGTAACGGCGGCATTGGACACCTGAAGCGCCTGGGCGATCTCCGTTTGCGCGCAGCCCGCGTGATGCGACAGATACATCAGCGTCATGTGCTGGCTGCGGCACACGCCGGTTTGCTCCAGCAGTTTTTCCACCACGCGCCGATGCAGATGGTGCACCTCGCGGAATTTTTTTTCGGCTTCCTGCTGTGCCGTTCGTTCCATGCGCTTTCCTCCCGTTCAAATAGTTAACTGGTTAACTATTATTTATTATACCACGTTTTCCGGGTTTGTCAAGCCTTTGGTTTGCGCCCAAAATGCCGCCAGCTCCGCGGGCAGCGTTTGCGCAGTCACCCGGCGCGCCCCGCGCCAATGCGGCGGAAACAATGCGCGATAGGCCGCCGTGTTGAACCGATCGTCGATCAGCAGTACCTCGCCTCGGTCGGTTTCGGTGCGAATCACGCGTCCGGCGGCTTGCAGCACCTTATTCATGCCGGGAAAACGGTAGGCAAAGTCGAACCCTGCGCCGTTTTGTGCGTTATAATAGTCGCGCAGCGCATCCGGCTCGGCGCCCACCTGCGGCAGCCCCACGCCGACAATCGCCGTGCCGATCAGCCGGTCGCCTGTGAGATCAATCCCCTCGGCGTAGATGCCGCCCAACACGCAGAAACCGAGCAGCGTTTCGCCGCCGCATGCAAACCGGTCCAAAAATGCTGCGCGCGCTGCGTCGTCCATTCCCCGTTCCTGCCGCACGGTCGCAATGTCCGGATATTGCGCTGTGAATTCGGTGAACACCGCCTCCATATAGGCATAGCTGGGGAAATATGCAATGTAATGACC
>CAKUME010000281.1 GCA_934667575.1 uncultured Eubacteriales bacterium
AAATTTATGGTATAATAAATAAAAATTGTCAAGCATTACTTTGAAAATATTGAAAGAGACTTTGCTTTACTGAAGGAGACAAAATGATGGCTGTTTCGTGCGAAAAAACAAATATGAAAAAAATAGCCCGGATGACACTGCTGGTGCTGATGGATATTCTGCTCATCAATTTGGCGGTGTTCATCACGCTGTATGCCGGGTATGAGTTTCGCTGGAACGCGTTTTTGACCGCCGATTTTTGGCGCATTCTGCCCGTGTATTTGCCGGTGAACACCGCGCTGACACTGTTCGTTTTTGCCGCGATGGATTTGTATCAAAGCCTGTGGCAATACGCGGGAGTGGAGGAGCTGGAGCGCATTGCGGTGGCTTCGGCCGTGTGCAGCTTGGCCACGGTGCTGGCCCAGCTCGTTTTCCCGGTTCCGCTGCCGCGTAGCTTTGCATTGCTGTATGCGCTGCTGCTCTGTTTGTTCGCCGGCGGGCTGCGGTATTCGTACCGCTGGAGCCGGTGGATGCTGGCCAAATGGCACTCGGGCGGCACCATCCGCACCATGATGATCGGCGCGGGCGCAGCGGGCGCGCAGGTGCTGCGCGAGTTTACTACGAGCAAATACTCACAGAACCGCGTGGTGTGCGTGATCGACGACGATCCGCTCAAGCAGGGGCATCGGCTGATGAACGTGCGGATCGTGGGCGGGCGCAAGGCAATTGTGAGCGCCGCGGCGAAATACCGTGTGGCGGAAATTGTGGTAGCTATTCCAACACTCTCCCCTGCCGATCGTAAACAGATTTTGGAAATCTGCCAGCAAACCCGGTGCAAGCTCAAGCAGCTTCCCGGCATTTATCAGCTGGCCAATGGCGAAGTGAGCATCAATCACATCCGCGATGTGGATATTGAAGACCTGTTGGAGCGCGAACCCATTCATGTGGAAACCGAGAGCATCGGCAAATATATTCACGGCCGTGTGGTGCTTGTGACCGGCGCGGGCGGCAGCATCGGCAGCGAGCTGTGCCGACAGCTGGCCTCGTTTGCGCCGCGTGAAATGGTTCTTTTTGATATTTATGAAAACAATGTGTATCACATCCAGCAGGAGCTGCGCAGCAAATATCCGTCGCTTCCGCTGCATGTGTTGATCGGCTCGGTGCGCGACGTGCACCGGATTGAGCATGTGATGGCGCAATATCGGCCGGACGTGGTGTATCATGCCGCGGCGCACAAGCATGTGCCGCTGATGGAGGATTCACCGATGGAGGCGATCAAAAACAATGTGGTCGGCACACTGAACACCGCGCGGGCCGCTGCAAAATATCAGGTGAAGCACTTTGTTTTGATCTCGTCCGACAAAGCGGTGAACCCCACGAACGTGATGGGCGCATCCAAACGCATTTGCGAAATGATCATTCAAACGCTTGCTGCACAGTCGCAAACCTGCTTTGCCGCCGTTCGTTTTGGCAATGTGCTCGGGAGCAACGGCAGTGTGATTCCGCTGTTTCGGGAGCAGATTGCCGAGGGCGGTCCCGTAACGGTAACGGATAAAAACATCATAAGATATTTTATGACGATTCCCGAAGCCGTTTCGCTGGTGCTTCAGGCGAGCATCTATGCCAAAGGCGGCGAAATTTTTGTGCTCGACATGGGTAAACCGGTGCGCATCGACGATTTGGCGCGCAACATGATCCGGCTTTCCGGCATGGAGCCCGGCGTGGATATCAATATTGAATATACCGGTCTGCGCCCCGGCGAAAAGTTGTTTGAAGAGCTGCTGCTCGACGAGGAAGGGCTGACCAAAACCGCCAATAATCTGATTTATATCGGCAAGCGGATCGATTTTGACGAAGCGGAATTCATGGCGCATTTGAAGTATCTATGCAGCGCGGACGAAAACGACGGAGATGAAATTCGCACGCGCATCCGGCTGCTTGTGCCCACCTATCAGCCGACTCCGGCACGCTCGCTGCAGGAGCTGGCGCAGGAAGAAAGCGCCGAAACACAGCGGCAGACAGCGCCGGCGGAAAACAACGCGCGGAAACCGGAGATGGTATGCACCGCAACGGCTACACCGCGCCGGAGGGGAACGATATGAAATTTTTGAAAATCGCACTGGTTTTTCTTTGCTTGCTTTCGACTGCATGGTATTCCGTTTCCGCCATCCGGCAAAAAAAATCCGGAAAAACGGAAGGGCCATCGATCGTGTGCGAATCACCGACCGTGGAAACATCGGTATCGGCCGGGGAGACGGCGCTGCGCACAGGCGTGACTGCATCCGACCCGCAGGATGGCGACTTAACGGATCAGATCATCGTTGCCAGGGTATCCAAGCTGATCTCGAAGGACACCGCGACGGTCACATACCTGGTGTTTGACCGGGACAACAATATGGCGACCGCAACGCGCACGGTGCACTACACCGACTATCAGCGCCCGCGTTTTCGGCTGGATCAGCCGCTGGTTTTCCCGGTGGGACAACCCATTTCGCTGACCA
>CAKUME010000282.1 GCA_934667575.1 uncultured Eubacteriales bacterium
CCGGCTGCTCAAGCGGGTGCGCGATTTTGCGCAGGTGATGAACGACGGCGTGGTGTCGCTCCACGTGGCGCGCATTGCGCTCGAAAAGCAGGAAATTGACGAGCTGGGGCTTGACCGCACCGACCGCCGCCTTCTGCGCACGATGATCGATTTTTACAACGGCGGTCCCGTGGGGCTGGAAACGATTGCGGCGGCAATCGGCGAAGAATCCGTGACCATTGAGGACGTGTATGAGCCGTATTTAATGCAGATCGGCTTTTTGGCGCGCACGCCGCGCGGCCGCTGCGTTACCCCGGCGGCGTATCTGCATTTGGGGCTCACCCCGCCGCGCGCCGCCGCACCGAGCGGCCAGCAAACGCTGTTTTGACCGCGCGGCCCTGCATTCAATCTGCACCAATTCGGGAGGCACTCATGAGAACTGCACAATGGAACGACTACGAACTGCTGGACACCTCTGCCGGAGAACGGCTGGAGCGCTGGGGCGATGTGATCCTCATCCGCCCCGATCCGCAGATTATTTGGAATACCGAAAAAAAACACCCGCTGTGGCGGCGCGCTCATGCGCGCTATCTGCGCTCGAGCAGCGGCGGCGGCCACTGGGAAAACTACCGCGCAATGCCCGACAGCTGGCCGATTCACCGCGGTGCGCTCACCTTTCAGCTCAAGCCGATGGGCTTTAAGCACACGGGCATTTTCCCCGAGCAGGCCGTGAACTGGGACTGGATGACGCGCAAGATCGCGGCCGCAGGCCGCCCGGTGCGCGTGCTGAATCTGTTTGCCTACACCGGCGGCGCCACCTGCGCCTGCGCGGCGGCGGGCGCGCAGGTGTGCCATGTGGACGCATCCAAAGGCATGGTGGCCTGGGCGCGGCAAAACGGCCAGCTTTCGGGGCTGGGGGACAAGCCGATCCGCTGGCTGGTGGACGACTGCGCCAAATTCGTGCAGCGCGAAGCGCGGCGCGGCAATGTGTATGACGGCATTGTGATGGATCCGCCGTCCTATGGGCGCGGGCCGGGCGGTGAGGTGTGGAAGCTGGAGGAACAGCTGTTTGGTCTGGTGTCGCTTTGCCTGCCGATTTTGAGCGCACAGCCGCTGTTTTTCCTGCTCAATTCCTACACCACCGGTCTTTCGCCCGCGGTCATGGAATATCTGCTGGGCACGCTGCTCACGCCAAAGTTCGGCGGCGCGCTTTCATCGGATGAGATCGGTCTGCCGGTCACGTCGTCGGGCATGACGCTGCCCTGCGGCTCCACCGCAATCTGGCAATCAAAGGAGTGAGGGCAGTGGACGCAACCAAGCCGTATATTCGCGCGGAGCACGTCAGCTTCCGCTACGAGTCCGAAAACGAACACAGC
Source organism: uncultured Eubacteriales bacterium (assembly GCA_934667575.1). Classification (GTDB taxonomy): domain Bacteria; phylum Bacillota; class Clostridia; order Oscillospirales; family Acutalibacteraceae; genus RGIG4076. Next base: position 1,356 of record CAKUME010000282.1, read on the forward strand.
CCCGAGGTGCTCAACGATGTGAGCATGACGGTGCGGCGCGGCGAATTTTTGGCGCTGCTGGGGCACAACGGTTGCGGCAAATCGACGCTGGCCAAGCATTTTAACGCCATGCTGTTGCCCTCGGGCGGCAAGGTGTGGGTGCAGGATATGGACACCGCCGACGAATCCAAAATCTATTCCATCCGCGCGCGGGTGGGGCTGATCCAGCAAAACCCCGATAACCAGCTGGTGGCCAGCATTGTGGAGGAAGACGTGGCGTTTGGGCCGGAAAACCTCGGCCTGCCGCCCGAAGAGATCCGCCGCCGCGTGGACGAGTCGCTGCGCGCGGTGAATATGTATGAATACCGCAAGCAGGCGCCGCACAAGCTCTCGGGCGGCCAAAAGCAGCGCGTGGCCATTGCCGGCATCTTGGCCATGCAGCCCGACTGCATTGTGCTCGATGAGCCCACCTCCATGCTCGACCCGCGCGGCCGGCGCGAGGTACTCGACACCGTGCTGCGGCTCAACGGCGAGCAGAATATCACCGTGGTGCTGATCACCCACAATATGGACGAAGCCGTGCTGGCCAACCGCGTGATCGTGATGGACGCCGGCCGGCCGGTGCTCGAAGGCACGCCGCGCGAAATTTTTGCGCAGGTGGAGCGAATGCGCGCGCTGCGGCTCGATGTGCCGCAGGCCACCGAGCTGGCCTTTGAGCTGACGCAGGCCGGGGTGCCGGTACCGCTGGTGCTCACCGAGCAGGAATGCGCCGAGGCGCTTGCGCAGGTGCTGGATCGCGCCGGCATTGCACGCGAAACGAACGCCGCCGACGCGCCCCGCCCGGAAAGCGAGCCGCAAAGCTGCACCGGCGACGCCATGGCACCGAAAACGGACGGCAAAACGAGAGGAAACGTATGAGCATTCTGGAAACGAAAAATCTGACCTACACCTACAGCGCCGGCACGCCGTTTGCGCAGGACGCGATTGCCGATGTGTCGATCGCCGTGGAACAGGGCGAGATGCTGGGCATCATCGGTCACACGGGTTCCGGCAAATCCACGCTGATCCAGCATCTCAACGGGCTGCTGCGCCCCTCGTCGGGGCGGGTGCTGCTCAACGGGCAGGATATTTGGGCAGAGCCG
>CAKUME010000283.1 GCA_934667575.1 uncultured Eubacteriales bacterium
ATTTCGTACTACGAAAATCAGCTGGGCGCCATGCTTTGCCTCACCTCGTTTATTCCCATGTTGATGGACTCCTCCGGCAACGCCGGATCGCAGTCCTCGGTCACGATCATCCGCGGGCTGTCGCTGGGTGAGATTGAATTCTCGGATCTGCTGCGCGTCATCTGGAAAGAAATCCGCGTGGCGGTGCTGTGCGGCTGCGCGCTGTCGGTGGCCTGCTTTGCCAAAATCATGATCGTGGATTATTTTATTCTGCACACCACGGGCGTGACCCCGCTGGTGGCGTTTGCGGTGTCGCTCACGCTGGCCATTACCGTTTTGTTCGCCAAGGTCGTGGGCTGCACGCTGCCGATGCTGGCGCAAAAGGTCGGCTTTGACCCCGCAGTGATGGCGTCGCCGTTTATCACCACCATTGTAGACGCCATTGCGCTGCTCACCTATTTCCGCATTGCCTGCTTGCTGCTCCCGCTTTGAGCATTCAAAAAAATATCGCGCCGCGCTTCCAAATCCATCGAAACGCGGCGCGTTTTTTGTCGGCGTCGGAGCGGCGCCTGAATTTTATGTCTGCGGCGCGGCGGATTCGGCCGGATGCCGCGCATTATACACCATCCACTTGCGCGCCACAGCAAGCGCGACCCCGCCATAGGGCAGCAGATAGAGCAGCGGGAATGCAAGCACGCTCAGCAGCGCCCAGCCAAAAAACGATGCCAGCGTGTGCAGCGCAGCCGCCGACCAGCCGCGCATCATCTGCACGGAATGCGCAATGCAGTCGGCATCGTCCTCGGTGATATAAAGATAATCCGCCAAAAAGTAACGCATGCAAAGCATCAGCGTGACCAATGCGCCAAACAGCTCCATGGCGGTGGCCAGCGCCAGCCAAAGCGTGAGCGTATTTTGAGCGGCAGTGCTCCGAACCCCGGCGAAAAGCTGCGAAAATGCCGCCGGTTCAAATGCCGCCGCCAGCAGGGTAGCCGCGCCGAACGCAAGCAGCTCCACGGGCACCAGCCGAAGCAAAATGCGCCCAAGCAGGCAGCCGGAATGGCGCATGCTGCGGCCATAGCGGCCGCGCCGAAAATAATACAGCACCGCGCCTGCGCCGATGTTGTTGCCGAACGCCATGGCACAGCACCAGCGCCGCACGCCGAGCATCAGCGGCCGCAGCACAAAAATCGCCGTGAGTGCCAGCACCACCGCGGCGGCAGCGGTAATCCAAAATTCCCCGGTGCCAGGCGAAAGGTCGGCGCTGCCGTCCACCACACCGGCGGCATAGAGCATATAATCATAAAAATAGGCGAGCAGCGCCGCTAACACCAGCGGCACCACCCACACGCCCAGCGCGGACGGCCAGTTGCCGCGCAAACGCCCTTTGGCCTCGATTTTGATTTGTTTTTGCGGCGTCATTGCAATTCCTCCCTCGTTGACCCATGGCGCGGGGTCAGGCATTGTCGTCGTCGGGCCGGTGCGCGTACGGCTCCCATTCGCTGCGGTCGATTTCGTCGTCGCCGGGGCGAGTGAGCCCAAAGCTGCGCTCGGCGGCTTCGCGCCCCAGCGCCATCGCGTTTTGTGCGCCGTCCGGCTCGCTTTGCCCCACCGGCAGCATCTGGAACACCTCCGCCTTGCGGTTGCTCATCCACAGGCTGGGCTGGAGCCGGAGCGAATAGCCATGGCCCGGCGCGGTCATCCAATCGTAAAAGCTCGCCTCGGGGAGGCCGTAGGCCGCCAGCAGATAGCTGATGACGCCGCCGTGGGTCACAATCACCGCCGAGGGGCAGCCGGAATGGATCATGCCGTCGGCAATCATGCCAAAGGTGCGGCACACGCGCTCATACATATCCCCCACGCTTTCACCGTTGGGCGGGGTCACGTCGGCGCTGTGGTTCAGCCATTTTTCAAAATCGGGGTCATGCTTGAGCTCGGCGGCGTTTTTGCCCTCCCAATCACCAAAATTGATTTCGTCCAGCCCGGGCACCTCGTAGCAGTCCTCGCCCGGATAGAGCAGGTTCATGGTTTGAATGCAGCGCAGGCGCGGGCTGGTGTAGTAGGCTTCGGCAGCGGGATAACCGCCCTGCTCGTGGAGCCGGCGCAGCTCGGCCATGCTGTCGGCCGACAGCGGCACGTTCGTGCGCCCGATATAGCGGCCGTTGAGGTTGGCATCGGTCAGGCCGCAGCGAATCAAGTGAATCTGATAGGTTTTCATAATGGATTTTGCCGTTCCTTTCTGATTGCAGTCCGCGGAGTTTCTCTTTTATGATACATGATTTGCGCGCAAAAGAAAAGGGCATCCGCGAAAAAAAGCGGTTTTTTTGAAAAAAAGTCGGGGAAAAGCCTTTACATGATGTTGATTTTGTTTTATAATTTACAGTACGTATTGATTTTGATCCCAGAAGACGAAAGGATTGTGTTACCCGTGAACGACGCGTTCCCCCGCATTATCACACTGCTCCGCAAAGAAAATGGAATCAGTCAGAAGCAGGC
>CAKUME010000284.1 GCA_934667575.1 uncultured Eubacteriales bacterium
GTCGGTGGCCGGATTATAAAGCTCGGTATCAATGCCGTTGAGAATGCCGCTGATCTTCCACTTGCGCGCACGGATGATTTCGTGCAGGCCGTAGGCGTACCATGCGTCCTGAAGCTCCTCCGCATAGGTGGGGCTCACGGTGTTCACCGCGTTGGCCGCCTCAATGGCGCCTTTCATCAGATTGATGCAGCCATCGTATTCCACCAGGTTTTTCTGATCCTGCGGAATGCCGAACACATCCTCCAGAATTTCCATTCCGTATTTGCCCTGATACTGAATATTGTGAATGGTGTAGAGCGTTTTAATGCTGCTGTACCATTCGTTTTGCGCATAGAACAGGCTGAAATAGATGGGAATCAGCGCGCTCTGCCAGTCGTTCGCGTGGATGACATCCGGTTTAAAGTCGAGCATCGGCAGCATTTCGAGCACCGCGCGTGCAAAAAACGCATAACGTTCCGCGTCGTCGTAGTAGCCATAAAGGCCCGGGCGCTTAAAATAGTACTGATTATCGAGCAGATAATAGATCACGCCGTTGACGCGCGCCTCGAACACCCCGCAGTATTGCCGCCGCCATGCCACCGGCACCGAAAGGCTGCCCAAAAACTGCATATTGGCGCGCAGATTGTCCGGGATATCCTGATAAAGCGGAAGCACAACGCGGCAGCCCACCACCCGGCGGCGCAGCGCGGCCGGAAGCGAACCGGCCACATCGGCCAGCCCGCCCGAGGCGGCAAACGGAAGTGCTTCACTTGCTGCAAACAAAACCTTCATAATTTGAAATTCCCTCTTCCTAATTGATGCGTCGGTTTATACATGGCTGCCCTTGGCGATGAACACGGGGTAGGATTCAAAGCCCATCAGACGGCGGTCGGCGTGGATCTCCACGTTTTTGTCAATAATCAGATAGTTGAGGTCGCAGCCCGGCCCGATCACGCTGGACTGCATTACAATGGAGTTGCGCACACACGCGCCTCGGGCCACATGAACGCCGCGGAACAGCACGCAGTTTTCCACCGTGCCCTCAATGAGGCAGCCGTCGGCCACCAGCGAATTTTTCACTCTGGTGTCCAAGCCATAGCGGGCGGGCATATCGTCGCGCACCTTGGTATACACCGGCCGGTCGGTGCGGAACAGCTCCGCGCGCACCGGCGCCTGAAGCAGCGCCATGTTCGCCTGATAATAGGCATTCATCGAATTGATCACGCCGGTAAAGCCCGTGTGCTCGTAGCCGTAGATGCGAAAACGCGGCAGCCCGGCCTGAAGCAGATCGGCCTCAAAATCCTTGAGGTTGTGGCACTGCGCATCGTTGATGAGCTGAATCAAAAAGTCGCGGCGCATGATATACATGCCGATATCAAACGTCTGCTCGCCGCCTTCGCGGCAATGGAGCAGAATATCGGTCACGCGGCCGTCGGCGTCCATGCGCAGCACGGTGCTGCCGTTGGGGTCGTCCGGCAGCGCGCCGCGCTTGCACACCACGGTGATGTCGGCGCTCGTTTCCACATGCGCGTCGAGCAGCTTTTGAATGTCCATGTTTACCACAATGTCGCAATCGGTGAGAAACACATATTCCTCCTGCGCAGCCAGCAGAAACTCCCGAATGCCGGACAGCGCGCCGATGCGATTCTGATAAAGCGAATTGCCGGTGCCGTAGGGCGGCAGGAACACCAAGCCGGAGCGCTTGCGCGACATATCCCACGCTTTGCCTGAGCCCACATGATCCATCAGCGAGCGGTAGTTGCTCTTGGTGATCACGCCCACCCGGTTGATGCCGGAATTGGCCATGTTGGAAAGCGGAAAATCAATTAGACGATAGCGCCCGCCAAACGGCACGGAGCCCATGGTGCGCATTTCGGTCAGCTCCCGAATGGCCTGATCCTTCATATTGGAAAACACAATGCCCAGAACGTTGTTGCCTCTCATTCCTGCTCCACTCCTTTCCGATCCTCGCCGACCATTTCTTTGGGGGCGACGCGTGCACCCGCACCAATGGTCACGCCGCCGCCGACCACAGCGATGCCCCACTCGGACTTTTGGGTTTCCTCCGGCCGGCCGCCCACATGCGCGTCGCGGCCAATCACGGCGTTTTCGGCCACGATGGCGTAGCGCACGACGGCGCCTTCTTCGATGACTGCGCCGGGCATCACAATGGAATATTCCACCGACGCGCCCTTTTTGACGGTGACGCCGCCGAACAAAATGCTGAAATCGAGGCTGCCGTAGATATTGCAGCCTTCGGCCACCAGCGAATTCTGCACTTCGGCCTCGCCGGAAATATAGTGCGGCGGAAGCGCAAAGTTGCGGGTGTAGATTTTCCAGGTGGGATCGGACAGATCGAGCTGCGCGTTCGGGTTGAGCAGATCGAGGTTCGCATCCCACAGGCTGCCGATGGTGCCGACATCCTTCCAGTAGCCTTCAAACGGATAGGCAAACATCCGCTCGCCGTTGGCCAGCATGGCGGGCAGCACATC
>CAKUME010000285.1 GCA_934667575.1 uncultured Eubacteriales bacterium
AAAGTGGTTCGGCGGCAAACGCACGGCACTGCGCGCGCACAAAGCGTTCGATTGCGCCTGCCGTGTCGGAGCGAAACACCGCGGCGCTGCTGCCGCCCGGCGCATGCACCCGCCGGATTAGTGCCTGCGCGGTGCAGTCCCGGTCGCCCGCCGCCGGGTTAATGATCCAAAAATTTTTCATGTGCGTCCTCACGCAAATTGAATTTCTTAACCATATTATATGGGCCGAACCTCAAGCCTTCTTCAACTTTATCTCAACTCAACCTCAACTTTTTGCGTGCGCAAATATTTTTTTTCGCATGCTCAGAAAAAAACGCCGAAACGCTTGCATTCCTCCGTTGAATATGGTATACTACTATCGCCAAAAAATCACACGTCGGCGCGAAAGCGAAACCCGGTGTCGCCCTTTTCAATCAAATGGGCGATCGTTCCGCGCGGCTCCGGCGGAGGAAAAACCAAATGGAGGTTACAAAACATGGCAGTTGTATCTATGAAACAGCTTCTGGAGGCCGGCGTGCATTTCGGCCACCAGACCCGCAGATGGAACCCGAAGATGGCGGAGTACATCTTCACCGAGCGCAACGGCATCTACATCATCGATCTGCAGAAAACCGTTCGCAAAATGGACGAAGCGTACGACTTCGTGCGTAATCTGTCTGCCGACGGCAAGTCGGTGCTCTTTGTCGGCACCAAAAAGCAGGCGCAGGATTCCGTGCGCGAAGAGGCGGAGCGCGTGGGCGCATATTATGTGAACGCTCGCTGGCTGGGCGGTATGCTCACCAACTTCCGCACCATCCGTCATCGTGTGGATCGCCTGAATCAGCTGAAGGCGATGGAAGAGGACGGCACCTTCGATCTGCTCCCCAAAAAGGAAGTGGCGAAGCACAAGCTCGAGATCGAAAAGCTCGAGAAGTTCCTCGGCGGCATCAAAGACATGAAGAAGCTCCCCGGCGCGCTCTTCGTGGTCGATCCGCGCAAAGAGAAAATTGCGGTGGCGGAAGCGCCTCAGCTTCACAGTCCGGTGGTCGCGATCGTGGATACCACCTGCGATCCGGACGACGTGGACTATGTGATCCCGGGCAACGACGACGCCATTCGCGCCGTGAAGCTGATCGCGGGCACCATTGCCAACGCGATTGCGGAAGGCCGTCAGGGCGAAATGGGCGCGGCCGAAGAAGCGGCTGCCGATAAGGACGCCGAAGCGGCGGAGTAATCCCATAGGAATGTGCATGCGCCTTTCCGCTGATCCGGGAAGGCGTGTGTTTTGTAAAAAGAATTTTGAGCGTAACGGAGGAATAAACGATGAGTTTTACTGCAAAAGACGTTGCTGCACTGCGTGAAAAAACCGGCTGCGGCATGATGGATTGCAAAAAGGCGCTGACCGCTTCCAACGGCGATGTGGATGCGGCAATCGATTTCCTGCGCGAAAAGGGTCTGGCGGCTTCTGCGAAGAAGGCCGGCCGTATTGCGGCGGAAGGCGTGGCGTTTGCGAAGGTTGCGGCGGACGGGAAGTCCGGCGTGGTGCTCGAGGTGAACGCCGAAACGGACTTTGTGGCGAAAAATGCGGAGTTCCGTGCGTTTGTGGAAACCTGCGCCGATACCATTCTCGAAAAGAAGCCGGCCGATCTCGAAGCCCTGCTTGCCGACAAGGCGGTGGGCAGCGAGCTGACGGTAGCCGAACTGCTTCAGGAAAAAGTGCTCACCATCGGCGAAAACATCAAGGTGCGCCGTTTTGCGCGCTTTGACGGCGTGGTGGCCACCTATATTCATGCGGCGGGCCGCATTGGCGTGCTGGTAAAGTTCGAGGCGGACGATGCGGTTGCAGCGAAGCCGGAGTTCCAGGAGTTCGCAAAGGACATCTGCATGCAGGTGGCGGCGGCAAACCCGGCTTACCTCTGCGCGGAAAAGGTTCCGGCGGATGTGCTCGATCACGAGAAGAAGATTCTCATGGAGCAGATCAGCAGCGATCCCAAAACCGCCAACAAGCCCGCACAGGTCATCGAAAAGATGGTCACGGGCCGCATTGGCAAATACTACAAGGAAAACTGCCTTGTGGAGCAGATCTATGTCAAGAATCCGGATCTCACGGTGGAAAAGTACGTGGAACAGGTGGGCAAAGAGCTCGGCGGCACGATCCGCATCGCGGATTATGTGCGCTACGAAAAGGGCGAAGGCCTTGAGAAGCGCAACGACAATTTCGCCGATGAAATTGCAAGCCTCGTGAAGTAATATTGCGAGATTCTCGCCGAATATTTTCTGCAAATGCAAAAGCCGCTCCTGCATGGAGCGGCTTTTTTTTGCTGCAAAATGCAGCCGAAACCGAAAAAAAGCCGCAGTTTCTTTTGAAAGCTGCGGCTTTTTTCGAAAAATTCCACTGAACAAATAGTACACGGTGCGGCCGATCAGGCCTCGCCGCGCTCCAGCTTTTTGAGGTATTCAAAGCAGATGCGGGCTTCGTCCATGCCGGTGGG
>CAKUME010000286.1 GCA_934667575.1 uncultured Eubacteriales bacterium
GAGGCGCTGATCCGCACGCGAATGGGGCGCTGCGGCATTTTTGCCGCGCAGCGCGATCCGGAGGTGCACGCCATGATCGCGGCGATGTTCGCCGACGCATCGAGCGCTGCTCAGGATGCCGATGCGGTGAGCCGCTGCGCGGTGCGCTTTTATGAATTGCTGCTGCTGCTCGCACGCCAATCCAATGCGCTGCCGCGGCTGGACATTCGGGTGAACCGCAAGCTGCATGCGGTGAACGCGGCGCTCGGGCACATTCAGCGCGCGCTGGCCGACGGAACCGGCGTGGGCGTGGCAGAGCTGGCCGCCGACTGCCGGATGAGCGAGCCGAATTTTCGCCGGGTGTTTCGCGCGGCAGTCGGGCTGCCGCCGCACGCCTATATTCAGCGGTGCCGCCTGTATCAGGCCGAACGGCTGCTGCTCGAAAGTGAATGTAGTGTACTTCAAATCAGCGAGCAATGCGGATTTTCCGATGTGTCGGGCTTTAACCGATTATTTTTGCAGTCACGCGGGATGACGCCGTCGGCCTACCGGCGCACCTACGCATCCGGTGCAATCCAAAATCAACCGTAAAAGGAGGAGCATTCCATGTCCACAATGCACGACGGCCACCGCAACCGGCTGCGCGCAAGGTTTGAAGAAAACGGGCCGGGCTCGCTCGCCGCAGACGAACTGCTTGAGCTGCTGCTGTTTTATGTGATTCCGCGGCGCGATACGCACGACATTGCCTTTCGCCTGCTGGAGCAGTTTGCGAGCTTTGCAGATGTGCTGGACGCGTCGGAAAAGGAACTTCGCCGTGTGGACGGAATTGGAAACACTGCGGCTTCATTTTTGCACATGCTTCCCCAGCTGTGCCGGTATTATACGGATTGCCGGCAGATGGAACCCACGAAAAAATTCAACACCGTGGAGGATGCCGACGATTTTTTGGCGGATCAGATGGGCGCGTTTTCGCATGAGCGCGTGTTTTTGATGTTGCTCGACGCCGACGGCTTGATGTTGACCCATTGCCAGATCGCCGAAGGCGACATGCACCGCGCCGAAATCAGCCCGACCCAGCTGATTGCCAGGTGCGCTGCGCTGCATGCCACGTATGCGATACTGGCGCACAATCATCCCAGCGGCGTGGCGCTCCCCTCGGCCGCCGATTTGGACAACACGCGCAAGCTGGCGATTGAGCTGCGCAGCTGCAACGTGGTGCTGCTGGATCACATTGTTTGTGCGGACAACGACTATGTGTCGATGTATCTGAGTCAATATTATTATGCGCTGGGGCTCGATGACAATCCGCAGCATCGGCCGGTTGGGAATTATTACACCGAGCAGCTCCATCGCATTCCGGTTCGGGAGGATTCGATGTGAGCTGCATTGCACTTTATGATGAAAACAGCCATTTGCGCGCCTTTGATGCGCAGGTGATCGCCTGCACGCCCGCGCGCAGCGGATGGGCAATCGCGCTCGACCAAACGGCGTTTTTCCCCGAAGGCGGCGGCACGCCCGCCGATACCGGCACGCTGCGCGATGCAACCGGTGCGGCGGAGGTACGCGTGACCGACGTGCAGGAGTGCAGCGGTGAAATTCTGCATTTCGCCGGCGCGCCGCTGACGCCGGGCAGCCGCGTGCACGGTGAAATCGACTGGGCCCGACGGTTTCGGCATATGCAGAACCATTCGGGGGAACATATTGTATCGGGATTGATCCACACGCTCTACGGACTGGAAAATGTGGGATTTCACTTGGGTACGGAGGACGTGACGATCGACCTGAACGGCGAGCTGACACGCGCGCAGCTGGATCATATTGAAGATTTAGCCAACGACGCCGTGTTTCGCAACCTGCCGGTGCGCACGGAATATCCCTCGCCCGAGGCGCTCGCCGCTATGTTTTACCGCAGCAAGCGCGCGCTGGCCGGGCGGGTGCGCATTGTGACCATCGGCGATGTGGACTGCTGCGCCTGCTGTGCGCCGCACGTTGCGCAAACCGGCGAAATCGGCGCAATTAAGCTGCTGGACTTTGTTCGGATGCGCGGCGGTGTGCGCGTGCATTTGCGCTGCGGCGCGGATGCCATGGCGGATTACCGCGAAAAATACCGCAATGCGGCCGAAATTTCGGCGCTGCTTTCGGCCAAGCAAAACGAAACGGCTCAGGCCGTGCAGCAGCTATGGGATGCGCTGCAAAACGAAAAGCGCGAAGCGGCGCTGCTGCGTCGCACATTGGCCGAAGCGCGCGCCGCCGCGCTGCCGAGCGGGGAAGCGCCGCTGTGCCTGTTTGAATCGGGCGACAGCGACACGCTGCGCATGCTGGTGAACGCCGGTGTGGCACGGGGCGCGCGTGTGTGCGGCGTGTTCTGCGGCAGCGATGCGAGCGGCTATCGCTATGTGCTGGGCAGCCGCCGACTCGATCTGCGTGCAGCCGCGCCTGCGTTCAACGCGCGGCTGCACGGGCGCGGCGGCGGAT
>CAKUME010000287.1 GCA_934667575.1 uncultured Eubacteriales bacterium
CAAATACCACGACAAAATGAATAAGTTTGCCACCGGGGTGCTGCCCTATGTCGCCATTTTTGGCTCAACGGCGGCGCTGCTGGTGCTCGAGCCGCATCTTTCGTGCACCATGATCGTGTTCGGCATCACAGTGCTGATGATGTATTTGGGCGGGGTGCAGCGGCGTTGGTTCATCATTGCGTTTGCCATTTTGGGCGTGCTGGCCTATATCGCCCTGTTCACCGACCTGATCCCCTACGCGAGCACACGCATCGAAGTGTGGCGCGATCCGTTCGGTTATCCCAATCCGGACGATTCACACCAAACGCGCCAGTCGCTCTACGCCATCGGCTCCGGCGGGCTGCTCGGCCGCGGGCTCGGCAATTCGCGTCAAAAGTATCTCTATCTGCCCGAGCCGCAAAACGATTTTATTTTTGCGGTGGTGTGCGAAGAACTGGGCTTTGTGGGCGCGGTGGCCATTTTGATGCTGTTTGTGCTGCTCGTGTGGCGCGGCGCGGTGATCGCACTGCGCGCGCCGGATCGCTTTGGCACGCTGCTGGCCATGGGCCTCACCGCGCAGGTCGGCATTCAGGTGCTGCTCAATGTGGCGGTGGTCACGAGCACCATTCCAAACACCGGCATCAGCCTGCCGTTCTTCAGCTATGGCGGCACCTCGCTGCTGATGCTGCTCGGCGAAATGGGGCTGGTGCTGTCGGTGTCGCGCAGTGCGCGGATGGATAAATCCTAACTGTCCAATCGGGAAAAAGCAAGGGGTTGTTATCATGAGAATTCTGTTTACCGGCGGCGGTACCGCCGGACATATCAATCCGGCGCTCGCGGTGGCCGGATTTGTTCGCGAGCAGGAGCCGGATGCAAAAATTCTGTTCGTCGGTTCCAAGGGCGGCATGGAAGAGCGTTTGGTGCCCAAAGCCGGGTTCGAAATTCGCAGCGTGCCGGTGTCCGGATTCATGCGCAGCTTTTCGCCCGGCGCGGTGGCGCACAATGTGCGCGCCGTGCGCCAGATTTTTACGGCCATGCACCAAACGGCGAAAATCCTGCGCGAATTTCGGCCGGATATCTGCGTGGGCACGGGCGGCTATGTGAGCGGCCCGGTGCTGAAGGAAGCCAAAAAACTGGGCATTCCGGTCGTGATCCACGAATCAAACGCGTTCCCCGGGGTGACGATCAAAATGCTGGCGTCCAGCGCCGACCGCATTCTGCTCGCCGTGCCGGATGCCGAGAAAAAGCTCGGCGGTGATTATCACAGCAAAATCGTGATAACCGGCAACCCTGTGCGCGGCGAAATTCTGCGCGCCGACCGCACGGCCGCGCGCAAAAAGCTCGGGCTTGACGACCGGCCGGTCGTGCTTTCCTACGGCGGCAGCCTCGGCGCGGAAGAAATCAACCGCGCCATGGCCGAGGTGATCGCGCGCACCGCCCAAACCGACCGCGTGCAGCACATTCACGCCTACGGCCAATACGGCAAATGGTTCCCGCAGCTGCTCGAAGATAAGGGCGTGCATCTGGCGGATCATCCGAATTTGGATATTCGCGAATACATCGACAATATGCCCGACTGCGCGGCGGCAGCCGACCTGATGATCTGCCGCGCGGGCGCTATGTCGCTCAGCGAAATTGAGGCGCTCGGCAAAGCGGCCATTCTCATCCCTTCGCCCAATGTGGCCGAAAATCATCAATATTACAACGCGCTGGCGCTTTCGTCGCGCGGTGCGGCCGATCTGCTCGAGGAAAAAGACTTAACCGGAGAAAGCTTGAGCCGGTTGGTGTTTGATCTGCTCGATCACCCCGAAAAAATGCAGGAGCTTGGCCATAATGCCGCCAAGCTCGCCATCCGCGATGCCAACGAGCGCATTTACTGCGAGATCAAAGCCGTGCTGGCGGCAAAGGCAAAATAAACGGACTTTCACAACGCGCGCCGGAGCGCATATGATGGGGTATCCCAAGACTGTCTGCATTCCGGCGGAAGGATGTGTAGAAGCTTATGTCAAATCTGATCGTTCGCGGCGGACGCCGCCTTCAGGGCACGCTGGCTCTCCACGGTGCAAAAAACGCCGTGCTGCCCATTCTGTCCGCGGCCTTTCTCTGCGAGGGGGAAAGCGTGCTGTATCACTGTCCCCGGCTGACCGACGTGGAGCTTGCCTGTGCGATCCTGCGGGAGCTCGGCTGCCGTGTGCGCGCAACCCATTCCACCATCGCGGTGGATGCCTCCGGCGCGTCCGGCACCGTGATCCCGGCGGAATATATGTGCGAAATGCGCTCGTCCATCGTGTTTTTGGGCGCCATGCTCGCGCGCACCGGTCGGGCGGAGCTGTGTGCGCCGGGCGGCTGCAACCTCGGTCCGCGCCCCATCGATCAGCACCTCAGCGCACTGCGCCAAATGGGCGCGCAAATTATTGACGAAAACGGCACGCTGCACTGCACCGCGCCCAACGGGCTGCGCGGCTGCAC
>CAKUME010000288.1 GCA_934667575.1 uncultured Eubacteriales bacterium
GAATTGAACAGACCCGTAGCTGTGGAGAATGCGAAGTCCTTCTGCACCATACCGACCTTATACACATAGGTGGAGATTACCTCGGATGCCGAAATGTTCGGGGCAGTTTGCAGCAGATAGACCTTTTCGTAGCCGACACTCAGCAGGCCGCCGCAATTGAGGATGAACATAATCGTGATGGTAGGCACGAGCACCGGAAGATTGATATACCATATTTTTTGCAGCCGTGAAGCGCCGTCGATGTCGGCCGCCTCCAACAGCTGCTTGTCCACCGCCGAAAGCGCTGCAAAGTAAATCACCGCGGCCCATCCGGCCTCCTGCCAAACGCCGCTGAGCACATACACCCATTTAAAAAGCGACGGATCCTGCAAAAAATCTACCATTTGACCGCCCAAACTGCCGATGACACGGTTCACAATGCCAGTGTTGCCAAGCAGCAGGTTCAGAATGCCGCACATCACCACAGTGGAAATAAAGTGCGGCGCATACGAAACCGTTTGCAGCGTGCGTTTGAGGCTTTCGCTGCTCAATTCGTTCATCATCAGTGCGAGCAGGATCGGAAACGGAAAACCAAGCACCAACGTCAGCAGACTGATCGTGAGCGTGTTCTTCACAATGGTGGACAACCAATAGGAGTGGAACAGCCGCTGAAAGTTTTCGAGCCCGCACCACGGGCTGCCCAGAATGCCTGCGCGAACATTGTATTTTTTGAATGCAATCACGATCCCGTACATTGGTTTATACGCAAAAATCAAAATATAAACCACCGCCGGGAGCACCATGATATACAGCGGCCAATGGCGAGCAAAATAACTGCACTCGCGTGTGATTTGCTTTCCCAGCGTTTTCGCCTGGGCCGATGCCGCGTATTCCTTTTCCATGCGAAACCCTCCTGCACGAATTTGTTTTGATGGCTCCATTATAGCCGGTCGGCGGGATGTTGTAAAGATTGTGATTCTTGTGCATTTTTTGTGTAGTATGTACATTCCCATAGATAATGAGTTGGCTATTCTGCCTTCTCAGGCTGAGCCAACACACCGGGGGGTGTTATTTTTGCCACACACGGGGTGCGAGATTTTCGCAGAAAAACAGTCGAATTTAAATTTCGCCAACAGTTTTTTTTAAATATAAAATGAACATGGGCGGACAATCCTCATTTTTTCATGACTGCCCACCCGTTCACACGGATTCGGGAAAATATTTCCTTTGATTATGTGCCGCGCATGTGAACGCAGAACGGAACGATTGACTTTTCCGCCGGGGCATACTATAATGTTTAAAAATCAAACTGTTGTTCAAACAACATTTTAGAAAACGGAGGCTGCATGCATGGAATGGGCTGCGCTGCCAATTTTTGCGGGCATTACCCCATCGGAGCTGCCCGCACTGCTCCGCGCGCTCGACGCGACGGAAAAGCATTACGAAAAAAACGAAACGATTCTGGCCGAGGAGCATCCCACCGAGCGAATGGGCATTGTGCTGCGCGGCCGGGCGCTGATTGAACACGGCGACGCCTGGGGCAACCGAACCATTTTGGGCAGCGCGGAAGCAGGCGCCGTGTTCGCCGAGGTTTATGCCTGCGCCCCCGGTGAACCGCTGCTGATTGCCGTGACGGCGGCCGAGCCCACCGCCGTGTTGTTTTTGAATTTGCACCGCGCGGCGCTGCACCCCCAGCTGCTGCGCAATTTGCTGACGGTTTGCGCGCAGAAAAGCCTTGCGCTCTCGCGGCGAATGCTGCACACCGCGCCCAAATCCATCCGCGGACGGCTGATGTCGTATTTCTCGGAATGCGCGTGCAAAAGCGGCAGCCGCTCGTTTGTGCTTTCGTTTAACCGGCAGCAGCTTGCCGATTATTTGGGGGTGGACCGCAGCGCCATGTGCAGCGCACTTTCTGCCATGCAGCGCGACGGCCTGATCGCCTACCGCGGTCGAAAATTTACGGTATGCGGCGACTCACCCGCTCGGGAACGTTAAAGCATGGCGCTGCTCTGGGATCGGGCAGCGCTTCTTTTTGAATCGGCCGGTCATTTTTCGATGTGCGCATAACGCTTCTGCTTTACCCCCGGATTTTCAGCGATTTGCCCATTTGACATTTTGTGTTCATCCGTGTTATAATAAAAGCCATCGAGCAGCGAATGCGTAAGTCCAGATTTTGGGCTTACGCATTATTTTTTTTGTGCTCGCGGAGGTAAGTATGAAAGATCATTCATCCGATTTGGGTGCGCAGCCTGTGGGCCGGCTCATGCGCAAATACGCCGTGCCATGTGTGATTTCATTGCTGGTGGGCGCATTGTATAACATTGTGGATCAAATTTTTATTGCCAACGCCGACTATTTGGGTTCGACAGGAAATGCCGCCAACACGGTTGTTTTTCCGCTCACCGTCATTGCGCTGGCGGTTGCGGTGATGATCGGTGACGGCTGCTGTGCCTTTG
>CAKUME010000289.1 GCA_934667575.1 uncultured Eubacteriales bacterium
GAGCGGGCCATGGAGCTGCTCAAAACCACCGACGCCCGCGCCGCACAGATCGGCAAGCTGGTCGGCTACGCCGATTCGCAGTATTTTCAGCGCTCGTTCAAGAAGTACACCGGGTATTCGGTGCGCGAATACCGCAACATGGTGCGCCCCTAACGCGCCCACAACGAAGAAATGAGGACGGATTCATGAATCAACATGCGTTCCGGCGGCTGGGCCGCAAAATGAGCGGCGCGCTGCGCAATCTGCGCAGTTTTCGGTTCAACAGCATTTTGCTGCGCTATTTTTTGATGATTGCGGCGCTGGTGCTGGTGCCCATGTATGCGGTGGCGGCCATTTGCAACGCCAACTACCAAACCACCATTCAGGACGAAATTGCCAACACCAACACCATGACGCTGCGCCGCAGCGCGGATATGCTCGAAAACGTGGTCGAGCAGCTTTACGGCGCGTCCTATAACCTTTCCACGCGCACCGAGGTGCAATGGCTGCTCACGCAGGACAAAACTTCGGCGCAGGGGCGGCACGTGGTGTCGGAGCTGTGGAGCGAAATCTCGTTTTACAAAAAAACGTTTGAATACCTCGATTCCATCTACGTTTATTTCGCCGACGACGGGCTGGTGCTGGCCGATGGCGCGCTCAAGCCGCTGGCGGAGCTCACCGACCGCAACTGGCTGCCCACCTATCAAACCATGGCGCAAAACAGCTATACCATCTGTTCGCGCAAAAAGAACGATTTTTTCCCGTATTATCTCACGATGATCTGCCCGGTGCACCCCTATGGCAATCAGGTGGCGGGCGCGGTGATCTTTAATATCAACATGAAGCAGCTCGGCATGCTGCTGGGCGACAGCCCCGACCCCGCGCGCCAGCTTTTTATGACCGATTCCAGCCGCAACCTCTATTATGCGAGCAACTACGAAATTGTGGAAACCCGCACCACCATGCCCGATTATATGAACGAGGTGATGAACCTCGGGGACAATTTTTCGGGCGCCATGCTCGTCAACGGCGAAAAGTCGGTGGTTTCGTGCATCTCCTCTCAGCGCTACGACTGGAAGTATATCTATGTGAGTGCGCTTTCGGTCTACGAAGACCACCTGAACCGCACCAACGGTCTGTTTGCGCGCATCAGCGCGTTTGCGCTGCTCATCGGGCTGGTGGTCGCCTATATTCTCACCCTAAAGTCCTATGAGCCGATTCGGGTCATCATGAACGAGGTGGACGCCGCGCCGCTCGCAGCGGAGGACCTTACCGGGCAGCCGCGTTCGCAAAACGAGGTGGAGTATATCACCAATCTGGTGCACCGCACGCAAAACGAAAACAGCCGGATGAAGCTCGAGCTCGAGGAGCGCATGCAAAAGCTCAATCAGGCGCAGGTGCGCGCGCTGCAAAATCAGATCAATCCGCATTTTCTCTATAACACGCTCGACACCGCCAACTGGCTGGCCATTGACCGCATGGGCACGCACAATCCCGTGTCGAAGCTCATCACCACGCTGGGCAACCTGCTGCGCACCGGCCTGCAGCACGGCTCCCATCTGGTGCCGCTGCGCGAGGAGCTCGAGCACGCCAAGCTCTATGTGCACATTCTGGAGCTTTGCTACCCCGACAAGCTGCTCATTCATTGGGACATTGACCCCGAGCTGCTCGACCATGCCGTGGTCACGTTCTGCTATCAGCCGCTGCTCGAAAACGCCATGTCGCATGGGCTGAAAAACAAGCGCGGGAAGGGCAACATTTGGATCAGCGCCGAGCGAATGGGGGAGAACGGCGTGCGTCTGGCGGTGGCCGACGACGGCCGGGGCATGACCGACGCGCAGCTCGCGGAGCAAAACGCACGCCTAACGGAGCTGAATTGGGACACCGGCCGCCATGTGGGGCTTTCCAACGTGAACCAGCGGGCGCGCATTCTGTTTGGCGACCAATACGGCGTGCAGCTCCGTTCCCGGCCGGAGGGCGGCTTGGTGGTCGAAATCATTCTGCCGCTGCAATAATCGGCGTGCATACGAAAATCATAAAAATCTGCGCATTTTTCGCTGAGTTGTGCAAATGTTGTCCGGTTTTTACATCAATGTCCGAAAGTTCATCTTTTATTCATGAAAAATGTGTGCTATACTTAGAGCCGTAAGAACGAAACTTCTCAACACAATGACAAACACCGAAAGGAAGAAGTCCCATGACAAGCACACAGGCTTCGGCGGCGGCACCTCGGCCCAAATCCGCTGTGATCCGATTTTTGCAGCACAGAAGGCGGGTGTTTTCAAAAAACTGGGAGCTGCTGCTCCTGTGCATTCCGGCCATCGCCGCGTATCTGTTGTTTCAGTATGCGCCAATGGTTGGCCTGCAAATGGCGTTTCGCAACTACCGCTACGACCGCGGCCTGTTCCACAGCGAATGGACGGGCTTCAAGAATTTTGAATTTT
>CAKUME010000290.1 GCA_934667575.1 uncultured Eubacteriales bacterium
GTCCGGCAGGTTTCCGCCATGCGCATGAATGTTGCCCGGCGACACGGCGTTCACCGTGATGCCGTTTGGCGCCACATGCTTGGCAAGCGCGCGGGTGAAGCTCACAATGGCCCCCTTGGTCATCGAGTAATCCACAAAATATTCGATGCCGTACACGGCTGCCACCGAGGCCAAATTCACAATCCGTCCGGCATGCTGCGCAGTCATCCAGCGCAGCGCGGCCTGCGTGAAATACATGGTTCCCAAAATGTTGATGTCGATTTTCCGCTTCCATGCGTCAGAAGATTGCTGCTCAAATGGCATATAATCGTCGTATACGCCGGCGTTATTCACCAAAATGTCGATCCGGCCAAACTCCGCCGCCACGGCGTCCACCACGCGGTGCACATCGGCTTCGTCGCACACGTTGTTCACAAACGTGCGCACACGGCCGCCTGCCGCACGGATGTTCGCCGCGGCCTCCGCCAGCGCGTCGCTTTGAACGTCGGTCATGGCCACCGTTGCACCGCCCATCGCAAGCTCGCGTGCCACGGCCTCGCCGATGCCCCGTGCCGCACCGGTCACAATCGCAATTTTATTTTTAAAATCCATCTTACGGTTCCTCCTTGTTTGCTGCTGCGTTTTCCGGAATAATCCACCAGTTGTCGCGAATGGCGCGCGCGGCACGCAGCGACGGCTGATCCGGTTTCGGCCATGCGGTGTCGTCGCGCACGCAAAGATACATGCAGCACCCCATCATCGGTCCCCCGCGGCGGTGACTGGCGCTGACGCCGTTTGACAAAAACAGAACCGGTACCGAAAGCTCCGCCCGCAGCCGTTCGGTAATCGCCAAATTATCAAGCTGTTCCGCCATAGACTGCGCGGTCACCACGATTTTAACAATGTCGGCGCCGCGATTTTGCTGATTGAGCGCAATGCGCAGTACCTGGTCGGCAGTGAGGTGCGCCTTGACGTGCGACGACATCAACACCGATGCGCCGCAGCGATGCAGCTGCGCAATCAGCGCAATCTGCTGCCGGATCGCGGCGGGGTGCTCCGTCATTTCGCCCGGGGTGGGGTCGAACAGGTCGCCCATCACATCGCAGAGCGCAGCGCCGGATTCGGCCATCGCGATCAGCTCACTGGCCAATGTGGAATCGTCTTTTCCCTCGTTTTGATGATCGCGGTAATTGGTGGCGTAAACCGGCAAGCCGGCGCGGCTGAAAATTTGCCGGTATGCTGCGGGCGTGTGCGGTTCGGCGAGCGAAGCAAGCAGCATGCAGCAGGCCTCCGCGCCCAGCTGCGCGCCCGCCTGCGCGCCGCGGAGCAGTGCATCCGCGGTGTCGGCGGCAAACATATCCACCAACGGCGGCGCAGTGCACTGTTGAAAATAGGTGTTCATTGGATCCCTTCCTTTCCGCCTTCATTATACACGCGCCGCAGTCCAAAGAAAATGCGCAAAGCGTGCGCACCTTGACATTTTCGCGCACGGCCCGCAAAAAAATCGCGCCTTTGTTTACCGCAAAGGCGCGTGTGTACGGAACCCAAAGCCATTCATGCTGCCCGGCGGCTTGGGACAGCAAAAAAAGCGCTCCTGCATTGTGCCGGGATACGGCATGAACGCAGGAGCGCACTTCAATTTTTTTAATTATTCCGCAGAAAAGCGGTACACGGTGGTGGTGTCATACACTTCGCCGGGGCGCAGCACAACCGACGGGAAGCTCGGCTGGTTGGGAGAATCCGGGAAATGCTGCGTTTCGAGGCAGATGGCCGCGCGAGCCTGCTGCGGCCGCCCGCCGCGCAGCGGCAGATCGGGGTTGGTGAGAAAGTTTGCGCTGTAAATCTGCACGCCGGGCTGATCAGTGAGCACATCCATGCGGCGGCCGGTGTCGGCAGCATAAACCGTGGCCACCCGGCGCAGGCCGGTTCCGCGCAGGACGAAATTGTGGTCGTAGCCGCCCGCGCGCTGCAGCTGCGGATGGTCGGCGCCAATGTCGCGGCCGATCGGCTTGGGCGTGTTAAAGTCGAACGGCGTGCCTGCCACCGGCATCCGTTCGCCGGTGGGAATCAGCAGTTCATCCACCGGGGTGATCGCATCGGCATCCAGCTGAAGCGTGTGCGCGAGCACATCGCCGTGCGCGGTCGAGGAAAGGTTGAAGTAGCTGTGGTTCGTCAGATTGATAATGGTCGCTTTATCGGTGATGGCGTGGTAATGAATTTGCAGCGCATTGTCCTCCGTGAGCGTGTAGGTCACGGTGATGTGCAGCGTGCCGGGGTAGTTTTCTTCCCCGTCGGGGCTCACAAGGCGCAGCGTGAGTTGGGTGTCGCCGGTGGGCTCTGCATCCCACACCCGTGCCGAATAGCCCACGTTGCCGCCGTGCAGGTGATTCACCCCGTTGTCGTTCTTGGCCACATGGTACGTCACCCCATCGAGCGTGAAC
>CAKUME010000291.1 GCA_934667575.1 uncultured Eubacteriales bacterium
TCACACGAGGCACACCGACAGCCCTCCGCAAAACGCACGGACATGCGCTTTTCTCCCGCCATAACGCTCGGGCGGTTTTATTCGCAAAACTCAGATTGTTTCACATGAAACTTTTTTCTCCCTCTCATGCTCTCCTGCGCCGCACACGCTCTGCTTTCGGCGGCGGGGTTCTCCCATCGTTTTTTTGCTTTTTGTTCGGCGGCGGAACTCAAGCGTTCCCGTCACGCCGAACGCCCGGCATACACCTCCTTTTTGGGGATGCGGATGCGAATTTCAACAAAGTCGTCCTGCTCATTTTTTTCCTGCTCTGCCGCCACACCCGAATCGCGCATTACCTGCACCGCGTGGTCGATCGTGTTCAAAAAAAGCCGCACGTCTTTGGCAATGAATGTCCGGCGGGGCGGCGGCGAAGCCTGTGCGTTGAGCTGCGCAATGCGCTGTTCGGTTTGCTGCACCGTCCACCCCTGTTCCCCCGCCGCGTGAATGAGCTTTTGGCGCTGCGTTTCATCCTCCACTGCGAGCAGCGCGCGAGCGTGGCGCTCGGTAAGATGCGCATCCAAAATAGCCGCGCGCTCCGCGGGCGAAAAACGCAGCAGCCGCAGCTTGTTTGCCACCGTGGACTGCCGCTTGCCGAGCTGCGCCGCCGCCTGCTCCTGCGTGAGGTTCCAGCGCCGAATCAGCGCGGCAATGGCTTCGGCCTCCTCAAAGCACGTCAGATCCTGCCGCTGCAGGTTTTCGAGCAGCGCCGCCACCGCAGCCTCGGCGTCGGTCATGGTGCGCACCACACAGGGAATGTCGCTCAGCCCGGCGAGCTTGGCCGCGCGAAACCGCCGCTCCCCTGCAATAATTTCGTATTGCGCGCCGTCTCGCCGCACCAAAATGGGCTGGAGCACGCCGTTTTGCCGAATGCTATCCGCCAGCTCGGCCAATTCGTCGGCGTCAAACGCCTTGCGCGGCTGCGCGCTGCCCGCCCGAATGCGCGCCAACGGAATGCGCGCCAGCTTTTCTTTTTTTCGATCGTTGCCTACCATATCGCCCAACACTTCCTCCCATATTTTCCCGTTTGTTTTTAACCTTATGGTAGCACAGCGCGCCGTGCGTCATTTGTCGGAATTCGGCGGGTGAAAAAATTTACTTGACAAACTCTGGAAGGTGTGATATGATTTTAATATCAAATAGATTTTTAAGGAGGAACGATCATGAATGAAATCGTATTGAACAACCGCCGCAACGGCATGGCGGTGCTGCTGCTTTCCGTCGCCTTTGAGCTGGCGGCCATTGCCGCGCTGATTGCGGGCGGCGTGCGCGAATCGGCGGCGCTGCTTGCGGTGGGCGTGATCGCGCTGTGCGTGGGCTGGATCCCGCTGCTCGGGCTCCGCGTGCTCAAGCCGCAGGAAGCGCTCGTGCTCACGCTGTTTGGCAAATACATCGGCACGCTCAAGGGCGAAGGGTTCTATTTTGTCAACCCGTTCTGCACGGCGGTGAACCCGGCGGCGCGCACGCGCCTGAACCAAAGCGGCGATGTGGATACCGTGAAAGCGCCGCCCACCGCGGTGGTCAACGGGGTGCCCGTGGAGTCCGCGAGCAAAAAAATCTCGCTCAAAATCATGACCCTGAGCAACAACCGGCAAAAAATTAACGATTGCCTGGGCAATCCGGTGGAAATCGGCATTGCGGTGATGTGGCGCGTGGTGGACACCGCCAAAGCGGTTTTTCATGTGGACAACTACAAAGAATATCTCTCGCTGCAATGCGACAGCGCCCTACGCAACATTGTGCGCATTTATCCCTACGATGTGGCGCCCAACGTGGACACCACCGGCGACGGCATTGCCGACGAAGGCAGCCTGCGCGGGTCGAGCGAAATTGTTGCGGCGCGCATCCGTGACGAGATTCAGGAAAAAGTAGCGGCAGCCGGGCTGGAGATTATTGAAGCGCGCATCACATATCTGGCCTATGCGCCCGAAATTGCCGCGGTAATGCTCCAGCGCCAGCAGGCCTCGGCGATTGTGGACGCGCGCAAAATGATCGTGGACGGCGCGGTCGGCATGGTGGAAATGGCGCTTGCGCGACTGAGCGAAAACAACGTGATCGAGCTGGACGATGAGCGCAAGGCCGCCATGGTGTCGAACCTGCTGGTGGTGCTGTGCGGCAATCGCGACGCGCAGCCGGTCGTGAATTCGGGGAGCCTCTATTGATGAGCGGCGAAAAAAAACAAGTTCCGCTGCGGCTGTCGGAATCGCTGTATCAGGCGATCGCCGCATGGGCGGAGGATGATTTTCGCTCGGTGAACGGCCAGATCGAATATCTGCTCACCGAATGCGTGCGCCAGCGCCGCAAAAACGGCAGCCCCGCCCCCAAGGAGCTGGACGTTCCGCCCAAATTGGATCTGCAC
>CAKUME010000292.1 GCA_934667575.1 uncultured Eubacteriales bacterium
GCATGATGGAGCCCACCCCGAGCAGCGTCATGATGACCACCATGGGCACCAGCATGGGCAGCGTGATGTACCACATTTTCTGCCGGGCGTTGGCGCCGTCGAGCGAAGCAGCCTCATAGAGCGCCGGATCGATGCCGGTGAGCACCGAAAGATAGAGCACGGAACCATAGCCAATGCCTTTCCATGTGCTCACAATCAACAAAATAACCGGCCACTTGTTTGCTTCCAGATAGAAGTTGTGCGATTTGCCGCCCATGGCGATAATCAGACGGTTCACCAAACCGGTTTGGCTTTTTAAGCAAGCGTAAACGATGAACGAAACGGCGATGTAAGAAATGAACGTGGGCAGGATCATGCAGCTCTGAAAAAACTTGCCCGCACGCTTGGCCACAAACTCGTTGATGCCAATGGCCAGCGCAATGTTGCCGATGGTGCCGGTGATCGTGAAGAGAATGTAGTAGCCCACCGTGTTGCGCGTGATGCGCCAGAACGTGTCGCCCACCAGGAAGATATAGCGGAAATTGTCGAACCCGCACCACGGGCTGTTGAACACGAGCTGGTAGTCGAACTTTTTGAACGCGAGCACCAGGCCGAACATCGGCGCGTAGGAGAACATGAGGAACAGGATTACCGCAGGCAGCGCCATGAGCACCAGCGCACGATGCTTCCAAGTGTTTTTGAGAAGTTGCATTTGTTCATCGCTCCAAGTTGAAATTTACTTTATGTTTACAATTGTAATTATAGCTAAAAGTAATCCATTATTCAATGGTAAACTCTATACATCAGGGGTAATAATTTGACTTTATCCATGCAAAAATCAAAAAAATCACATTTTGATGGTGAATCCGCGAAAAACAACCGGCTGCACAGCAGCAAAACCGTAAAAAAGCGCAAAAAAGGCGCGCCGCCGGAATTCCTCCGGGAGCGCGCCCTTCATTTTTGCTGAAAATGGGGATTATTGCTGAGAATCGTCGCGCACGATCAGCGTGCGCACGCCGTTTTCGTCCACATTCGCGGGCTTTTGGGCTTGCGGTTTCGCCGCAGGCGCAGCCTCGGCCGCCACGCGGCCGTCGCGCACGTCGAAAAATTTTTTCGCCACCTGCGGGAACAGCGCGTAGCTGAGCACATCCTCTTCGCTCTTGGCAAAGTCTTTGCTCTCTTCGCGATATTTTTCGAGCTCGGGCTGGAGCAGGTCGGCCGGGCGGCAGGTGACGAGCGGCTGATCGCCGATCGCCTTTTTGCGCACCTCTTCGTTCACTTCGCCCGGCAGCTGGCCGTATTCGCCGCGCAGCAGGCCCTTGGACTCTTTGGTGACCATCTTGTAGCGTTCGCCGGAAAGCACGTTGAGCACCGCCTGCGAGCCAACGATCTGGCTGGTGGGCGTGACGAGCGGCGGGTAGCCGAAGTCTTTGCGCACGCGCGGCACTTCGGCGAGCACATCGTAGTATTTATCCTCCGCATGCGCCTGCTTGAGCTGCGAAAGCAGGTTGGAAAGCATGCCGCCCGGCACCTGATAAAGCAGGGTGTTCGGGTCCACATGGAGCACCTTGGTGTTCAAAATGCCTTCGTCCTGGAGCTTTTGCGCCACGCCGCGGAAGTGCGCCGCCGCCTTGGAAAGCAGCGCGAGATCGAGCCCGGTGTCGCGGTCGGTGCCCTTGAGGGTGGCCACGAGCGACTCGGTGGTGGGCTGCGAAGTGCCGTTCGCCATCGGCGACAATGCGGTGTCCACAATGTCTACGCCCGCCATGGCTGCCATCAGGTAGACCATATCGCCGGTGCCGGTGGTGTTGTGGGTGTGCAGATGAATCGGCACGCTCACGTTCTGCTTCATCTTGGTCACGAGCGAATAGGCATCAAACGGCAGCAGCAGGTTGGCCATATCTTTGATGCAGATCACGTCGGCGCCCATTTTTTCGAGCTGCATGGCGAGGTTCACAAAGTAGTCCTCGTTGTGCACGGGGCTGGTCGTGTAGCTGATGGCCGCTTCGCAGATGCCGCCGTATTGCTTGCACGCCTTAATGGAGCGCTCAAGGTTGCGCGGATCGTTGAGCGCATCAAAGATGCGGATCACATCGATGCCGTTTTCGATGGATTTTTTCACAAATTCATCCACCACATCGTCTGCGTAATGCTTGTAGCCCAGAATATTCTGGCCGCGGAAAAGCATTTGCAGCTTCGTGTTGGGCATGGCCTTGCGCAGCGCGCGCAGACGCTCCCACGGGTCTTCGTTCAAAAAACGCATGCAGGCGTCGAACGTTGCGCCGCCCCAGCACTCAATGGACCAATAGCCCACTTTATCCAGCGTTTCGCACGCCGGAAGCATATCCTCAAGGCGCATGCGCGTTGCCGCTTGGGACTGATGCGCGTCGCGGAGGATGGTATCCGTAATATAC
>CAKUME010000293.1 GCA_934667575.1 uncultured Eubacteriales bacterium
TCAGTACACCGGCGAATCGGACGACTCGCGTATTGCGCGCTGCCTGCGCGACAGCGCTGCCGAATCGCCGCGGACGATCGTGTTCGACGAAGCGACCTACACCGTGTCGCGCGCGATTCTGCTGCCGCCGGACACCACCGTGATTTTGGACGGATGCCAGATCGTTCAGGCGGATGGCACCGTGGACAACGTGTTTCGCGGCGATAACGTGATTCCCAACCCGGCCGATCCACTCGGAATCCCGCTGGCGTGCGGGAAAACGCAAAATATTCGCATCATCGGGCGGAACGGAGCGCGCATCTCCGGCCCGGCGCGCAATGCACAGGCATTTCACCCCGTGATGAACGAAATGCAGGAGGTCGTCGGAGACTTTTGGGGCTGGCGGACGCTTACGGTGAGTCTGTCGAACTGCGACGGATTTGAAGTGTCCGGCATCGCATTTGACCGGTCGCGGTGCTGGACATTGAGCTTCGACCGGTGCGTCAATGGGCGAATCACAGACATTGTGCTGGACACGCACTGCAAAAACGGCGACGGGGTCGATCTGCGGTCCGGGTGCCATCACTGTGTGATCCGGAATATTCGCGGCACCACAGCGGACGATACCGTGGCGTGCACGGCACTGGCGGTATCGCCCGAATGGAAATATCCATACCGGAATTATCTATATCCAATGGAACCGTGCGCCTGCTGCCCGGCGCAGACACGGGCCGAGCGCGACATCAGCGATATTGCCATTGAAGATATCTGCACCAACGGCTGCCACCACGGCGTGATCTGTCTGGCGGCAAACGGCGATCGCGTGTTTGATATTCAGATTGACGGTGTGACGGAAACAGCGCCCGGCAACGACGATGCGCGCGAGGCGCTGGTTAAGATTTACACCGGGTATGGCGAATCGTGCGCGGACGGCGATCTGCACGACATTTCCGTTCGGAACGTGGCAGCGTCCTACGCCGAATCGGCGTTTTATGCCAACACGCGGCTGGTGCGCTGCACGCTCCAAAATATCCGCCACCGAAATCATGGGGAGGCCATCCGGCTGGACGATCCGGACGGAACGGAAATCATCGACGAAATTCCGGCACAGGGCGTGTAGGCGATGCTGACGTTGCTGGGCATTACGCCGGACGACTGCGCTGAAGGGCGGTCGGATGCGCGGGGCGGTTACTTGCGGGACCGGACCGCCGGTGATCCCGACGCACGCATGGACGACCGTCAATCGTGCACGCCCGGTGTTCGGCATGCGGCGCGGCATACCGTACAATGAACTTGGTCAGCGTCGATTTTCCGAAACCGGACGGATCGGCAGGGGCGTCAATATGATCGGTCTGCAAAACCGATTTTTACAATCTGCATCTTCATCATGCCGTCGCCGATCTTTGCAAGAAAGCGGAAAAAAGCGCCGACGGCGAGGGCTTTGAGGTCGTCATAGCCGAGCATATAGCCCCGGCTGGAAACCCACAGGCGGCTATCCCATGCAGAAAGCTCGCTTTTTGCGTCCGAGACCGCAAAATAAGCCCCTACGTTTTTGATTTCGGCGTGTTTGATCCAAGTTTTCAACATGAGCTTCACCGCCTTTTGGTTGGCGGCATCAAACACCAGCATTCCGCCGGGGAACACATCTGCCATGCTTTTCACCAGCGTTTTGACCTGTTCCCTGAGAAAATAATAGAACACGCCCGCCGCAAAGAACACCGCGCCGCCCGATGCGTCGATTTGGTCAAACCACGCGGGATCGTTCAAATTGCATGGGATGTTTTGCTCCCGCGCGCCGGCCGGCAACAGCTCATTGCGCACCCGGATCACATCGGGAAAATCCAGATTGTAAATCTTGCAGCGGCCGTTGTCGCAGCGCCGGCCGGTATCGTCCAAGCCGCAGCCCAGGTTGACCACCGCCGCATTCGGATGCGATTTTAGATAGTCCCGCACCTCAAACGCCAAATCGTTTTGCCGCATGGCGACTTCCAAAAATCCGAAGCGCTGCATCAAACTGCCCGACTTCTTTTCCAGCGCCGAAAAATCGTAGTCCACCTCGCTTGTCAGCCGCAGTGCCGTTTCGTCCCGATAGCGGTTCGGGTATAATTCCGAGCACATTTTTCGGGCATAAAGCGGAATCATCAATGTTTCCTGCACGGTGTTTTTTTCGATTTTGTATTTCATACGTCTGCTCACTTTCCGATGAATGTAAGGTTGGGCATGCGATCCTGCTCCGCGATCTCGCACAGCATATCCGTAAACTCCCGTGGGTGTTGAATTTGCATCTCCATGTGGCGATTGCCCGCAAACACCGGGAAATGGCCGTGGGGATAAGCGGTTCTCATGGCATCGCGGTATTTGTAGTGCTCCTCCGCGCTGCCGAACTCGAAATAGG
>CAKUME010000294.1 GCA_934667575.1 uncultured Eubacteriales bacterium
CTCGAGGTGTGTGCTGCCGCCGTCGCGTGTACCCATATTCACCAACTCGGCCTTGCGAGTGCCCAGCTTTTCCATCACCGCGCCTACATAGTTTTCCGGCACCTCGATCATGAGCAGTTCCATAGGCTCCATCAGCTTGCCGTTTTCTTCCTTCATAATGACCTTCGGGCGAGATACCTGGAATTCAAAGTTTTCACGGCGCATGGTTTCAATGAGGATCGAAAGATGCAGTTCGCCGCGGCCGCTGACCTTGAATGTGTCGGAAGAATCCGTTTCTTCCACGCGCATTGCCACGTTGGTCTGAATTTCCTTAAACAGCCGGTCGCGCAGGTTGCGGGAGGTCACATATTTTCCGTCTTTGCCGGCAAACGGAGAGTTATTCACCATGAACATCATCGATACCGTCGGCTCGTCAATTTTTACAAACGGCAGCGGCTCCACGCAATCCGGCGTGCACACGGTTTCACCAATGTTCAAATCGCTCAAACCGGCCACGGCGATAATATCGCCGAGCTGCGCATGATCCGTTTCTACCCGGCGCAGGCCCTCAAACTGATACAGCCGCGTAATGCGCACGTTTTCACGCGTGCCGTCCCGATGGCAAAGCACACCGGGGTCGTTGTAATGCACTTCACCGCGTTCCACGCGGCCAATGCCGATTCGTCCGACGTATTCATCCGCGTCAATATTGGAGAAAAGCAGCTGCATCGGACCGTGCATATCGCCGCTCGGCGCGGGAATATCGTTGATAATCGCCTCAAACAGCGGCTTCATGTCGGTGCCCGGATGCTCCGGATCGAGCGATGCATAGCCATCACGGCCGGATGCATACACCACCGGAAAGTCGAGCTGGTTTTCGTCGGCGCCCAGTTCAATGAACAGATCCAGCACCTCGTCTACCACTTCGGCCGGACGCGCGCCGGGCCGGTCGATTTTGTTTACCACAACCACGGGCTTTTTGCCCAGCGCCAACGCCTTTTTGAGCACAAAGCGCGTTTGCGGCATGCAGCCTTCAAATGCATCCACCAGCAGCAGCACGCCGTCCACCATCATCAAAATGCGTTCCACTTCGCCGCCAAAGTCGGCGTGGCCGGGGGTGTCCACAATATTGATTTTCACGCCGTTATACATCACGGCGGTGTTTTTCGACAAAATGGTAATGCCGCGTTCACGCTCCAGCGCGTTGGAATCCATCACGCGTTCGGCAACTGCTTCGTTTGCCCGGAACACGCCGCTTTGGCGCAGCAATTGGTCCACCAGCGTGGTCTTGCCGTGGTCAACGTGGGCGATAATGGCGACATTTCGTAAATCATTGCGAGAATCCATTGGTACCATCCCTTATTTTTGGTATATTCCGGAGCATTCCGGCGAAAAATAATCTCAATCGTCTTATTATATCACAATCCGGCATAATATACAAGCCCCAAAAATAAAATAATCGCGCGATCAAAGTCCATGCTCAAACCGCAATTTCCGTATGCACCAAGAATTCCGTTTCGACCTCGAGTGCATCGCGGGCAAGCAGCCGCGCGGCTGCTTCCGGCGTGCAGCGATAGGCGTAGGGCGTCATGGCAAACAAATCGGCGAGCGCGTCGTGCGTCAGTGTGACGGGTGCAAAAACGCGGCGCTGCGCAATCCGCTGCAAGCCCGGTTCCTCCGCACAACATTCATCGTTTTCATACGGATGGTCGTAAAGCGCCGCCTTGAGTGCAAACAGATGCCGCCGCCCGGGAATGACCCGCAGCAATGTGCCGCCGGGAGCCAAAATACGCCGAAGTTCGCTGCCGCAAAACGGCGCAAAGCAGTGCAGCGCAAGATCAATGCCGCCGGAGCTCACCGGAATACGAAACAGACTGGCCACGGCGAATTCGGTGGGATCGGCGCGGTGCGCGGCCAACTTGACCCCGGTGCGTGAAATGTCAAACCCGGCGGCGCGAAACGGAATCGCCGCGCGCGCGAGCGCCTGCGTGAGCTGGCGCAGATACCATCCCTCGCCGCAGCCACAGTCCAGCACCCGCAGCGGTGCAGCCCGATCGCAGGAAACACGCGCCATCGCCGCCTCCGTAATGACCTGCGCCAGCGGTGCATAATATCCGCCCGCCAAAAATCGCTGCCGTGCGTGCAGGCTTGCAGTGTCATCGCCCGGCTCAGCGCTGTGCTTTTGGTTTGCAAGCAGTAAATTCACATATCCCTTGGCGGCGCGGTCAAATTGATGGCCGGTCGTGCAGGCATAGCTGTGTGCGGTGGCCGTCAGCGCGCCGCCGCACACCGGACAGCAAAAAATGGATGTTTCCATGATGACTCCTCCGTTTTCGGAAATCTCTACAATTATTATACGCGGTTTTAGCTCTCCGTCAAGTAAAAAAAT
>CAKUME010000295.1 GCA_934667575.1 uncultured Eubacteriales bacterium
GTAAGAATGCGAGCGATGTCCTTTTTGACGGCGCGGATGCGCATCGGGTTATCGAGCTGATTGATGGCGTGCTGAAAACGCAGGTTGAAAAGCTCTTTCTTGAGGTCCTGCAGCTTGCTCTCGCGCTCGGCAGGAGTCAGTTCTTTGATCTCGGAAGCCTTCATTCTTGCTCACCATCCGTTTCCTGATTCTTCTTCACGAACTTGCACTTGATCGGCAGCTTGTTGGCGGCCAAACGCAGCGCTTCCTTCGCAACGGCTTCGTCCACACCGCCGATTTCGAACATCACGCGGCCGGGCTTCACAACGGCAACCCAGTATTCCGGGGAGCCTTTACCGGAACCCATTCGGGTTTCAGCCGGTTTCTGAGTGATCGGCTTATCCGGGAAGATCTTGGTCCACACCTGACCGCCACGCTTGGTGTAGCGGGTCATGGCCACACGCGCGGCCTCGATCTGATTGGAGGTGATCCACGCCGGCTCCAGTGCCTGGAGGCCGAAATCACCGTAATTCACTACCGTTCCGCGATATGCCTTACCGGTCAGACGACCTCTGTGCACGCGACGGTATTTGACACGCTTCGGCAGCAGCATTACTGGTTCCCTCCTTCTTTACGGTTCTGCTGGGGCTTGCGGGCCGCGTTCGCAAGAACTTCGCCCTTGTAGACCCAGACTTTCACGCCCACGCGGCCGTAGGTGGTCTTCGCCTCGGCGAAGCCATAGTCGATATCGGCGCGCAGCGTCTGCAGCGGAATGGTGCCCTCGTGGTATTGCTCGGTGCGCGCGATTTCGGCGCCGCCCAAGCGGCCGGAGCACTGAATTTTGATACCCTTCACACCAAGCTTCATGGCGCGGCCGATCGACTGCTTCATCGCACGGCGGAACGCAATGCGCTTTTCGAGCTGCTGCGCGATGCTTTCGGCAACGAGCTGCGCGTTGGTGTCGGGGTTTTTGACCTCAACAATATTGATGCTAACGGGTTTGCCGAGCTTCTGCTCGCATTCCAGGCGGAGCTTTTCGATCTCCGCGCCGCCGCGGCCGATGACCACGCCGGGCTTTGCGCAATGAATGTGAATGCGCACCTTGGAGGCGTCGCGCTCGATTTCGATTTTCGGAACACCCGCGTCATACAGCTTCTTCTTCAGGTCGCGGCGCAGCTGATAATCTTCCACCAGCGTGTCGCCAAAGGTCGCCTTGCCGGCGAACCAACGGGAATCCCAGTCTTTGATCACGCCCACGCGAAGCCCGTGCGGATTAACTTTCTGACCCATAATCTGCCTCCTCCTCTCTTATTCTGCTTCCTTGAGCACCATGGTCACATGCGACGTTTTCTTTTGAATCGGGAACGCGCTGCCGTGTGCTCTCGGGCGGATACGCTTGAGGATGGGGCCGGGGCAGACGTAGCACTCGGCCACATACAGCTTGGCAACATCCATGTTGTGGTTATTTTCCGCATTGGCCATTGCAGACTCCAGCAGCTTCAGCAGCGGTTCGCTGCCGGATTTGGCGGTGTTCTTCAGAATGGCCTTCGCCTTATCAGCCGGCTGCTTGCGGATCAGATCCAGCAGGATCGACACTTTGCGAGGGGAAATACGGGCATATTTCAGATAAGCCCTTGCTTCCATGCTAAACACTCCTTTCCAAATCAGCCGGTGGTTTTCGAGCCGCTGTGACCGCGGAACGTGCGGGTGGGCGCAAACTCGCCGAGCTTGTGGCCGACCATATCTTCGGTCACATACACCGGCACATGCTTGCGGCCGTCGTGAACGGCGATGGTGTGGCCAACGAAATCGGGGAAGATGGTGGAGGCGCGGCTCCAGGTCTTCACGATGCGTTTTTCGCCGGCTTTATTCATTTCCTGAATCCTTTTCAACAGAACGGGCTGTACGAAAGGACCCTTTTTAATGCTTCTGCTCATAATAGATAAGCTCCTTTCTTACGCCTTATTTACCGTTTCTGCGCTTGACGATCAGCTTATCGGAGGCCTTGTGCTTCGCGCGGGTCTTGTAGCCCATCGCCGGTTTGCCCCACGGGGTAACCGGGCCGGGACGGCCCACCGGAGCCTTGCCTTCGCCGCCGCCGTGCGGGTGATCGCACGGGTTCATCACGGAACCGCGCACCGTCGGGCGCCAGCCCATGTGGCGCTTGCGGCCGGCTTTGCCGATCTTAACGTTTTCGTGGTCAATGTTGCTCACTTGACCAACGGTCGCCATGCAGGCCGCGGGCACGTTGCGCAACTCACCGGAAGGCAGGC
This sequence comes from uncultured Eubacteriales bacterium, assembly GCA_934667575.1. Taxonomy (GTDB): domain Bacteria; phylum Bacillota; class Clostridia; order Oscillospirales; family Acutalibacteraceae; genus RGIG4076. The sequence goes on from CAKUME010000295.1 coordinate 2,253, forward strand.
GGAGCAGCGCGAGGCCGTTTTCTTTGGCCATGAGCTGCGCCATAATGCCGGCCGCGCGGGCGAGCTGAGCGCCCTTGCCGGGATAAAGCTCCACATTGTGGATGAAGTTACC
>CAKUME010000296.1 GCA_934667575.1 uncultured Eubacteriales bacterium
TTGTTGCGAATGTTCTGCTTGACGATCTCCGGATTTTCCCGGACGAATTTCAGATCCAGCATGAATAAAAACTCCTTCTCGTTTGTGATTTGTCCGCAAAGAAAAAAGCCAACCCGCCCCTGCATGGGACGGATCAGCTCCGCGTTGCCACCCAAATTGCCGGCCACTGGCCGACCCCTCGTTGGTGCGTTAAAGGGCACGACCCTCCGGCTCATCGCCGGCCGCTCGGAAAATGGACCCGCAGCATTCATTCCCGGCTTGCACCCTCCGCCGGTTCTCTGCACATGAATGGCCGCGCTGGTTTTCGTCTTTGCGGGACATCTTTGCCTTTATTATACCGCACTTTTTTGGGTTTTGCAACCCATCCCATCAAAAAATTTCCGAAAAATCGCACGCGGCGCCGACTTGACCTTTTGCGCGCGCTGCGGTATAATGATGAAGCAGAAAAAGAAAGGCGGACGATCTTATGTATTTGGATGAAAACGGACAAAAATGGTTCAAAGGAAATCTGCACACGCATTCCACCCGCAGCGATGGGCGCCGCACACCGGACGAGGTGTTCGCGCTGTATCGGTCGCAGGGGTACGACTTTATGGCGCTGACCGATCACTGGAAGCTCAGCGACACCGAAATGCAGCCCAACGGCCTGCTCACGCTGCGCGGCTGCGAATATCACAGCGGCGAGCACATACCGGGCATTTACCACATTGTGGGCATTGGAATGACGGAAACGCCCAATCTCCCGGCAATCACGCCGGACACCGCGCCCCAGCCGGTGATCGACGAGATCAATCGCTGCGGCGGCATTGCGATTTTGGCGCATCCCGCCTGGTCTATGGAGACCGTGGATATGATCGAGCCGCTGCAAGGGCTGGCCGGTACCGAAATTTACAACACCGTGTCGGGGGCGCCGTGGAACTGCCGGCCCTATTCCGGTATTGTGATCGACCAATTGGCTGCGCGCGGCAAGCTGCTGCCCTGCATGGCGGCCGATGACGCGCATTTTTACAACGGCGACGCCTGCCGCTCCTATCTGATGGTGCACGCGGAGGCATGCACGCCCGACGCGCTGCTCGACGCGCTGCGCCGCGGTGATTTTTACGCGACCCAAGGCCCGAGCCTGGCATGCACCGTGGTGGGCGGGGAGCTTCATGTAAAATGCTCGCCGGTGCGGCAGATTACGTTTTTCAATAATTTGGCCTGGGACAACCACCGCAATACCTGCGGCAGCGACCTCACCGAGGCGGTATATCCGATTCCCGCCGCGGCCACCTTTGTGCGTGTGGAGGCGCTGGATGCCGACGGTCGCACCGCGTGGTCGTCGCCGATCGCGGTGAATGGGGCGGCAAAATGACGCAGGCCGCGTCGCGGATCGTGCATCCGCTGGAGCCGCTTTGGGACGCGCAGAGCCGCGTGCTGATTTTGGGCACCATGCCGTCGCCGCGTTCCCGTGCCGCCGGATTTTACTACGCGCATCCGCAGAATCGCTTTTGGCGCACGCTGGCGGCGGTGTTTGACGAGCCGGTGCCGCAAACCACGGCGGAGCGGCAGGCCTTTGCCCACCGGCACCATATCGCACTGTGGGATGTGCTGCACGCCTGCGATATTTGCGGTGCGGCAGACGATACCATCCGCGCGCCCGAGGTCAACGATTTTCGGCCGCTGCTGCAGCGCGCGCCGATTCGGCTGATTGCCACCACCGGCAGCACCGCCGCGCGTCTTTACCGCCGCTGTGCACTGCCGCAAACCGGCCGCGAAGCGCTCGCGCTGCCCTCCACCAGCCCGGCCAACTGCCGCTGGTACACGCAGGCACGTCTAATCGAGGCCTACCGCGTGCTGCGTCCGGTTTGCGACGCGGCGCCGGAAAAATAAACCCGTTTGTGCAACAAAACACGCCGTGTCCAGAACTTGAGCACGGCGTGTTTTGTTGTTGAATGGATCGCTCACATGGCGCCGTCGCGCGTCAGCACACATTTTACGGTGCGCAGCAGAATTTTGAGGTCGGTCCAGAGCGACATTTCGCGGATATATTTCAGATCCAGCTCCACCCAATCCTCAAAGCCGATGTTGTTGCGGCCCGAAACCTGCCAGTAGCAGGTGAGCCCGCCGGTCACATCCAGCCGGTGCATATCGTATTCGGTGTAGTGGCGCACTTCTTCGGGCAGCGGGGGGCGCGGCCCCACCAGCGACATTTCGCCCACAAACACGTTCCACAGCTGCGGCAGTTCATCCAAGCTGGATTTGCGCAAAAAGTGGCCGATTTTCGTAATTCGCGGGTCGTCCTTCATTTTGAACACCGGCCCGTCCATCTCGTTTTCGTCTTGCAGATCATCGAGCATATTTTCCGCATTGACGCACATGGAG
>CAKUME010000297.1 GCA_934667575.1 uncultured Eubacteriales bacterium
GCGGCGTTCTGCACGCTGGAGAGGGTTTGAGATGGATTTTGGATTGCTTTTCGGGTCGGTGCTGATCGACACCTGCAAAAATATTTATTACAATCAATTCAGCCGCCGCGAGCTGAAGACGAACCGCGATGCGGTGCTGTTCAACGCGGTGTGCGGCGTGGGCGCGGTGGCGTTTTTGCCGTGCACCGGCTGCGGGCTGAAAATATCGCTGTTTTCGTTGGGAATGGCGTTCGCGTTCGCCGTGGTGACCGCGGCGGCACAATATTGCTCGCTGATGTCCATGTCGGCGGGCTCCATGTCGTACAGCGTGCTGTTTACCTACCTTGGCATGCTGATCCCCACGCTGTTTGGCGTGGTGGTCTATGGCCAGCCGGTGCGCCTGCAGCAGCTCGCGGGCTTTTTGCTGATGCTCGTCACGCTGGTGCTCGGCGCCAATGTGAAAAAGGGCGAGCCGATCAACCGCCGCTGGCTGTGTTTTGCGCTGGGCAGCTTTGTGATGTGGGGCTTGGTGGGCGTGATTCAGCAAATCCATCAAAAATCGGCACACGCGGGCGAACGCAGCGTGTTCCTGCTGTGGGCGTTCATTTTTCTCACGGCGCTGTTTGCCGGGCTCGCCGGGCGGATGCCCAGGGGTGAGAGCCGCTACCGACTCAAAAGCAAAGCCACGCTTCCGTCGCTCGTCTCCGGTGTGCTGATTGGCGCGATCAATTGGATCAACCTTTATCTGAGCGGACGGCTGCCGAGCATCGTGCTTTTCCCCATTTTAAACGGTGGGGTCATCGTGCTGTCGGGGTTGGCTGCGCGGGTGGTGTTCCGCGAAAAACTCACGCGCAGCCAGTATGCGGGCATCGCAATCGGCATTGCGGCCATCTGTTTGCTGGGCGTGTAAGCATGGGCACACCGGAACAAGAGGAAATGAATGCCGTAAAACGAATGCAGTAAACGCGTCGGCGATGAAACCACGCCGGACGAATCACCAAAACACAGGCTCGGATTCGATCGCCTGCGCAGATATTGGCCGAATGGCGTTCGCTTTGCGCGAACACCATTCGTTTTTTTATACAAAAAGATGAGTAATTTTTTCAAGAACCTCTCGATTTTAAGTGAACTTTAAGTTATATAATATAAATAAAACCGCGAGACATACTTGCAGAAGGGGAGAGCATTCATATGAGCGTCACTTATTTTGACAATGTGAAAAAGCATTTCGGCTTCGGCTGCATGCGGCTGCCCATGCGCGGGGAGCAGGTGGACTACGAGAAGTTCACAAAAATGGTGGACTTCTACATGGCGCAGGGCTTCAATTATTTTGACACTGCGCGCGTCTATCTGGGCGGCCAAAGTGAAACCGCGATTCGCGACTGCATCGCCAAGCGCTATCCGCGCGAGCAGTTTATCCTCACCGATAAGCTGTCCACCAGCTTGTTCCACAGCGAGGAAGAAATTCGCCCGCTGTTCGAAGCACAGCTCCGGTCGTGCGGGGTGGATTATTTCGATTTTTACCTGATGCACGCGCAGAGCAAGAGCATTTTTGAAAAATATAAGCAATGTCACGCGTATTCAGGCGGGCGCAGTCGGACTGGCCGCTCAGGCGGTGCTCGTGCCGCTGATGGTGATGGGCCTGCGTGCGCTGCTTTGGCCGGAGAAACGCCATGACTGATCTGGAGTGCGCCATGGCGCATCTGCCCGGCCACACGCTGGCGCTCTGCAAGAACGGCGCGGTGCAAACCAGTGACCTGCGCGGCGTGGCGCCCATGGTCGGATTTTTGCGCGAGGGCCGCGATCTGTCCGGCTTTTCCGCTGCTGATCGCGTGGTGGGCAAGGCGGCTGCCATGCTGATGATCCGCGCCGGCATTCGCTGCGTGTTTGCCGAAACGATCTCCCAAAGTGCCCGGGCAGTGTTAGCCGCGCACGGCGTGGCCGTGCAGTATGCCACTGCGATCGACCGCATTCTCAACCGGGATCGAACCGGCCCGTGCCCCATGGAAAGCGCGGCGGGACGAGCGGATCTATGTGCAGGTGTGCCGTAATCTGCCGGAGGAATCTGACCGGGGGGTCGCCAACCTGTTGGAGATCAAAGACCATTACCCGAAATATGTGGTAACGCTGGACGAACTGGCCGCAGGCAACATCAACGGTGTCAAGATCGTGCATCTGGCAGACTTTCTGCTAAGCAAGGACTACTAACCAGGGCTTTGCATAAATCAATGCGGTTTCTGCATCCGCAAGCACAAGGTCAGTCTGTATGTCGAACTGCTGACCACCGGTAAGCTGAATGATTACCTTGCAGACCTCAACGAGCAGGCAGAAGCAATGTTTTCTCGGCTGGTAAAGCAGCTTTCCGAAAAAGAGGG
>CAKUME010000298.1 GCA_934667575.1 uncultured Eubacteriales bacterium
GATATGCAGAAGGCGCTGGATGCGGCCGAGGAAAGTATGGATGTGCAATATCTGGATGCGTACAAAAACGTGGGGCTGGACACGATCAAATAAGCGGAAAGCGGAAATAAAACCGCCCGCCGGCGCATGGGCGCGCAGCCGGCGGGCGAAAACGCGGGGTTAATCGATATAGACCACCGGGGTGGTGCAGGCGCGCCCGGCAGGCAGAATGCGGGGGCAGGCCAGCGCCCATAGGTCGGCGGCGGTGCAGTCCAGCGCAAACACCCGTTGCGCGTCCGGGCCGAGCGTGCGCAGCTCGGCGGGGCGCATCACGATGGGAATGGACGCGGACGTGCGGCAGCGGCGCAGAATTTCGCGCCCGCGGCGGTTGAGCCCCAGCACGCGCGCATAGGGCGGCAGCCCGGCACGGTCGGCGGCGGTGATGCCCAGCAGCGCCGCCAGAGCAATGCGGCGAATGCGGGCGTGGGCATAGCGGCGGGTTTTGCAGGCGGCGTAGAGCGCGTGGAGCGAGTCTGCGCTGCGGGCGGCGCGCAGCAGCCGGTGCTCCAGCCCTTCGGAAACGTCGGGCAGCTGGGCGGCTTCGGCGGGTGTCATGGTGCGCAGGCGGGCGAGCAGCGCGCGGGTGAGCGCATCCATAGCGGCGCAGCCGCCTTGCTGCGCGAGCACTTGGCGCAGCAGCGGCAGCGTGTTGGCCGGTACACCGGCGCGGAATTCGGCGCAGCCAAGCCCGTTTGCACGCAGCTGTGCCCGCAGGAACGATGCCGCGCGGATGGTTTCGCCCGGTTCGGCGCGTTCGTCGGGTGCGGCTCCGTCGCTGCTGTCATGCGCCGCGCCCACGCGCGCAAACGGACGCGGCACAATGGCGCTGTGCAGCTCGAGCAGTGCCTTGTGATACTCCACCCCGAGAATATCGTTGGGGTAGTGCAGCAGCGGCGCAAGCGCGGGTGCGAGCGCCGCAGCTGCAGCCTCCCGTGCCGCGGCAAACGAAACGCCGCTTTGCAGCACGCGGTGCAGCGCATCGGCAAATGCCGGGGAGCACAGTTGTTCCGCCAGCACGCGGTGTGCAGCGGCGTCCGGGTGTTCACTGCCGTAGCAGAGCGCGTCCACGCAGCCGAGCCCGTTCAAAATCGCGATCCCGCCGCGCGCAAAGGCTTCGGCGTTGGCGCACGCCCACACCGCGGGCAGCTCCAGCACAAGGTCGGCACCGTTTTGCAGCGCGCAGCGGGCGCGGGTGGATGCATCGAAAACGGCGGGCTCGCCCCGCTGCACAAATGCGCCGCTCATGACCGCGACCACTGCGCCGCCCGACGCGTGGATGCGCTCGAGCAGGAGGCGATGACCGTTGTGAAACGGGTTGAACTCGCAGATGACGCCGCAAATTTGAAGAAAAGACGACATTTCTTTTGAAACTCCTTGCAAAATCATCGGTTTTCGTTTATTATAATACAGGATAAAATGAAGCGCAAGCGGATTGCGCGTTTTTTGGCCTATGGGAAGGGGATTGTATTCATGAAAATTCTGGTAATCAATGCCGGCAGCTCCTCGATGAAGTATCAGCTGATCGACATGGACGGCGAAAAAATGCTCGCCAAGGGCAACTGCGAGCGCATCGGCATCGACGGTCTGTTCTCGCACAAAACGTCAGACGGCCGCAGCCTGAAAAAGAATGTGGAAATGAAGGACCATGTGGCGGCGTTTGAGCAGATCAAGCAGACGCTGCTCGACCCGGAATACGGCGTGATCCGCGACCTGGCCGAAATTTCGGCGGTGGGGCATCGCATCGTGCAGGGCGGCGCGATCTTCAGCAAATCGGTGCTGGTGGACGACCGCGTGATCGAGCAGATCGACGAGCTGGCGGCGCTGGCTCCGCTGCACAACCATGCCCATGCGCAGGGCATTCGCGCCTGCCGCCAGGCGTTCGGCACCGAGGTGCCGGAGGTGGTGGTGTTCGACACGGCGTTCCATTCCACCATGCCGGAGTATGCCTATCTTTATCCGGTGCCGTATGAATATTATGAAAAATACAAAATCCGCCGCTATGGCTTCCACGGCACCAGCCACCGCTTTGTGAGCGCACGCTGCGCCGAGCTGATGGGCCGCGACCTGAAGGATTTGAAGATGATCACCTGCCATCTGGGCAACGGTTCCTCCTGCACTGCGATCGACCACGGCAAGGTGGTGGACACGTCGATGGGCCTGACCCCGCTGGACGGCTTTATGATGGGCACCCGCACGGGCACGCTCGACCCCTCGGTGGTGACCACGATTGCCGAGCGTGAGCATCTTTCGCCGGTGCAAATGACCGAGGTGGTGAACAAGATGTCCGGTCTTCTGGGCATTTCGGGCGT
>CAKUME010000299.1 GCA_934667575.1 uncultured Eubacteriales bacterium
CACAACACAAAGCGCGCGGCCGTATGTTCCCTTATTGCTGTCCGCACGGCGCGGCGGCAGCAGCGCGGCAATGTCGGCCGCCTCGAGCAGGTGCGATTCCACGGGAACATCCGCTCCCCATTCCGGTTTCACGCCGAGGTCGAGCAGATGCACCTCTCCGCAGCATGCGTCGCCCGGCGCGTGAATGTGCACCGGCTTGCGGCAGAGGAACGTGACCGTGGCGCTTGCGCGGAATGCATCCGGATCTGCGCTGCCGGTATCGCACTCCGTTCCGCTGGGCAGATCGAGCGCCACGCGCACGGCGGGCCATTCGTTGACCATGCGGAACAATGCGGCAACCGGTTTTGCCAGCGCGCCGTGATAACCGATCCCGTACACCGCATCGACCACAACGGCATAGTTTTCCACGCACAGCTCGTCCGTCGCCACCCGTCTCACATTCTTTTCGTTTTCGAGCCGTGCCGCTGCTTGCCGGGCAAGCTCCGCTGCGGGCGCGCCGTCAACGCAGAGCACATCCACGGTACGCCCGTGCCGGGCAAAGTACGCCGCGGCCACAAATCCGTCGCCGCCGTTGTTGCCCTTGCCGCACAAAATCAAAATGTGCCCCGGCCGATCTCCCCAGCGCCGCAAAATGCACTGCGCCGCCCCCGCCCCCGCACGCGCCATCAATTCGGCAAGCGGCACGCCCTGTGCAACCGCACGTTGTTCCATTTGCCGCACGGCGGCGGCTGTTCGAATGGATTGCATCTTGTTTTTCCCCCCCTATTTTATGAATTTTCCGATTCGCCGTTGTATGCTTCGCCGACCACAACGGCCGATGCATAGTGCTGCGTGTGGGTAACGCTGACCGAAAAACGCACACCGCGCGCGGCCGCCAGCTCTGCCGCGCGGCCGCTCAATTGCAGATAGGGCGCGCCGGACGGACGGCGCAGCAACTCCACCTCGCGCAGCGAAAAACCCAGCAACCCACAGCCCAGTGCCTTGCCGAATGCCTCCTTGGCGCAAAAGCTGGCCGCCACGCTTTGAACCGGAAAACCGCGCTCCGACAACTGGCGATACTCGGTTTCGCCGAGAATCGCCGTGCAGAAGCGCGGTTTTTGCATACTGCGTTGGATGCGTTCGTTTTCGACCAAATCAATTCCGACCAAAAGCATTGAACGCCACCTGCCGTCTCATAAAAGGCTTCATCGCGGCCAAAATTCGCTCGCTCGGTGTAAAAATCAGCAGCGTGCGGCCCAGGTCTTTGTGCGTGAACTCCGCGCACCACTGTTGCGACTCGGGATTATGGTCGCCGGCGTCGAGCTTTTTATCAAAGCTGCGCTGGGCGAACGCCTCGGGACGATACTTTTGCATTGCCTCGATATCGCGGCTTTCGAACGTGACAATGCGCTTGCGGCGGCTGCGCGCGATGATCTGATCCACCACGACATAGCCGTTGGTCACGCTGTATTCATATTCGACCGAGAACATCCGCACCAGATACCAGTCCAAAAAGATCAAACCGGCAATCACCGGCACGATAAACATGGTGCCATATTGCCCCAACAGCGCCAGCACGTTGAGCAACACATAGAACAGCACGATACTGCCGCACAGAATGCCGGAAATTTTCAGATAATCGCTGCCGGTGCGTTTGCGTTTGATGATGTACTCGTTAAAAATATCCATGGTTTAGATCCCTTTCCGTTTTGGGGTTGCTACCGAATCCCGCTTTGATTCTTATTATAGCATAATTATTTTTCAAGTTCAACGACTGTTTTTCCAAATAATTATAAATTTTTTGTGTACGCCGGAAAAGGTGGGCCGTGGGTGTGACCGATTTATTTTTATATAATCTTTGCGAAAAAATACGGGGCAATCCGGAACGCACATGCATTCCAAACGATACGTTCAGTGAAACCGACACACGCCCAAGCATCAAAAAAGAAACAGAAAAAAACTTATTGTGTGCGTGTAAGAAGGCATACCGTCTCCACATGGCACGTGCGGGGGAACATATCCACCGGCGTGGCCTCGCGCGGAGCATAGCCCAGCTCGGCGAGCCGACGAAGGTCACGCGCCAGCGTGGCCGGGTCACACGACACATAAACGAGCCGCTCCGGGCACAGCTGCCGGGCGATGATTTCGAGCACCGCACTGCCGCAGCCCTTGCGCGGCGGGTCGATCACTACCACCTGCGGGCGCACACCGCGCTGCGCGAGCATGGATGCGGCTTCGGCTGCGTCGGCGCAAAAAAACTCCGCGTTGGTAATGCCGTTGCGTGCGGCGTTGCTTTTGGCGTTTTCGATGGCCTGCGGCACAATTTCTGCACCGAACAATTGCCCTGCGCGATGCGCCATCGACA
>CAKUME010000300.1 GCA_934667575.1 uncultured Eubacteriales bacterium
GTCCTGCACCGGCAGATAGGCAAACGAGTCGATTTTGACTGCCGCCGCAAACGCCGCCATCGTTACCGTGCCAAAGCGATCCACCAGCCGCTGTACCAGCAGAATGCCAAAGTTCATTGCGGATTGCTGCACGCAGGTGAGCAGCGACAGGTCGAGGATCTCGCGCAGCATGCGCGGATTGCGCCGAAAATGCGCCCGCCCCGGCATCCAGACGCGGCACCGGCGCAGCGCATAGGCTCCAATTCCGATCCCGGCAAAATACTGGGCGATCACCGTTGCGGCGGCCGCCCCGCCCACACCCCATCCAAGCACCGGCACAAAGAGCAGATCGAGCCCCACGTTCAGCAGCGCCGCCACACCCAAAAAGCAGAGCGGCGCAACCGAGTTGCCAATTGCGCGCAGAAAGCATGCAAAATAATTATAGAGAAACGTGGCGGCGATGCCGATGAAAATAATCATCAGGTAGGTGCGCATGGACGCGATCAGCTCGGCCGGAATTTGCAAAAAGTGCAGAATGGGGCCGATGCAGAGAAACGCCGCTGCATTGAGCACCGCCGTGACCGCCGCGATCAGCACAAACGAATGCGCTGCCGCGGCACGCAGCGATTCACGGTCGTTTCGGCCAAAGTAAATGGAGATCAGCGCGCCGCTGCCCATGGCCAGCCCGAGAAAAATGGAGGTGAGAAACGTCATGAGCGTGTATGCTGAACCCACTGCGGCCAGCGCTTCTTTGCCCAGCGTCTGCCCCACGATCAATGTGTCGGCAATATTATAAAACTGCTGAAGCAGATCGCCCGCGATCATCGGCAGTGCAAAGCGCAGCAGCGCCCGGGGCACATTGCCCTGCGTCATATCTCCGCGCATCCGCACGCCTCCTCTCATTTTTGTTTTCGGTAAATACGAAATGATTATACCATGCGCCGACCGGAAAATCAAAACTTTTTTAATAAAGTATGAATTTTTGCTTGCATCACACCCAAAATTGTGTTATACTGAATTCCGGTTTCCGGTGGATTCTTTTCCACGAGAATGCAGGCAGTTTCCCGCGGAGCATGTTCCCGGATGTGACAATGGCTCATCCAACTCAATTGGACGAGCCTTTCCTTTTGCCGCTCGCGCAGGATGGACGCGGCGGCGCCTTGGGCAAGGATGCCATGCACCGGAGAATGAAAAAATATGAAAGGCGGATTTTAATGACAAAGAAGCTCACTTTACGCGAATACGTTTACATTGCCAGCATGCTGTTCGGCATGTTTTTTGGCGCAGGCAACCTGATTTTTCCGGTGCACTTGGGGCAGATGGCAGGCAACCGGGTGGCGCCGGCCATTGCCGGTTTGCTGATCACCGGCGTGGGGCTGCCGCTGCTCGGCGTGGCGGCGCTGGGCATCAGCCGCAGCAGCGGGCTCTATGACCTGAGCAGCAAGGTTGGCCGCCCCTATGGGATGTTTTTCACCTGTCTGCTTTATCTGACCATCGGGCCGTTCTTCGCCATTCCCCGCTGCGCAACGGTGTCGTTCACGGTGGGGCTGGAGCAGCTGCTGCCCAAGGGCTCCGCGCACCTCAAGCTGTATCTGCTGCTGTTTTCGATCGCATTTTTTGTGGCGGTGCTGTTGTTTTCGCTTTTCCCGGGCAAGATTCTGACCTGGGTGGGCAAGATCCTGAACCCGTTTTTCCTGCTGTTTTTGGGTGTGCTGGTCATTACCGCGCTGGTTCACCCGGCCGGATCGATCGCAGACATTGCGCCGCAGGGCGATTACTCGGGCAATGCATTTTTTGCCGGCTTTTTGGAGGGCTACAACACCATGGACGCGCTGGCCAGTCTGGCGTTCGGCATTGTGGTGGTGCAGGTTATCCGCAGGCTGGGCGTGGATGAGCCGGGCGCGGTGGCCGCGAACACGGTAAAATCGGGCGTGTTCAGCTGCCTGCTGATGGCGGTCATCTATCTGGCGGTCACGGTGATGGGCGCGCAGAGCCGCGGCGCACTGGCGGTTTCTGCCAACGGCGGCGAGGTGCTGTCGCAGATCGCGCAGCATTACTTTGGCGGCGTGGGCTTCTGGATTCTGGCGATCACCGTCACGCTCGCGTGCCTCAAAACCGCGGTGGGGCTGGTGACGAGCTGCTCCGAAACGTTTTCGGCCATTTTCCCAAAAGGTCCGGCCTACCGCGTGTGGGCGGTGATCTTCAGCGCGGTGTCGCTTTTGTTTGCGAACCTGGGGCTGAGCACGATCATTGAATTCTCGGGCCCGGTGCTGATGTTCCTCTATCCGCTGGCCATCACGCTGATCCTGCTTGCGCTGTGCGGCCGGTTTTTCGGCCACGACCGCGCGGTTTACGGC
>CAKUME010000301.1 GCA_934667575.1 uncultured Eubacteriales bacterium
AAATCGGACGCAATGTGACCGCCATGCCGGTAGAGCGCACGGACACGCAAATCCATTTTGTGCCGTTATATGGTGTGGATGCGGTTATTTGTCTGGCAGACGGCACGGTACATCCGCTTGCGGAGTGCCCGGTCATAGACGGCGTGTCGCTTGTGATTGAAAAACCAGTGCGTCCGGCAGCGCACTTGGGCGAGAGAATTTCTTGTATGCGTACGAAAAATACGCTGTCCTTTGCCGCCTTTTCACATCTACGCCGTCTGGATGAATCCGCCCTTGTCGATCATACCGTGGAATATACCGCAGTAATACCGGAGAATGTCGATACGGTTGCCGTGCGCGTAGTCGGGAATGTTGCCGCCGCCTATGCTTCGGGTGGTACGTTACTGTCCGACTACTTCTGCGACGGCGATCTTTGGTATATCGATGTGCGGCAGGTGCGAAAACTGCGTTTGCAGGTGCAGCCGCTGTTGCCGGAGGATCGTGGAACAATCTATTTTGAAACGAATATGCCGGAGGGAATCATAGAGCCGGAGATATATCCCGTAGACATTTGAAACAGGGAAACGGTGATCTAAAATGGAGTGTGATGTCAAAATGCTTCCTCAAAATTTTCTGGAGGATCCCAGTCAGTTGGCTGTTTACCGGCTGCCCGGCCGCGCCGCATTGATTCCGGCGCAAAAGAAGGGCGTCTATTACGAAAACAAATTTGAATCGGATTTTCTGCAAGATCTGAACGGAGAATATCGCTTTTATTATTCGCCGCGGAACGATTTTGAAGACTTTTACGCAGAAGACGTGGATGATTCCGCATGGGCTCGGCAAACGGTTCCGTCGATGTGGGAATTTAACGGGTATGGAAAGCCGTGCTACCCGAACACAGAGTATCCGTTCCCGTTTGACCCGCCGTATGTGGACTGCGATAACCCGATTGGATGCTACCGCCGGCATTTTCATCTGTTGCATCGAGCCGCCCGTTCCATTCTGCATTTTGACGGAGTGGATAATTGCTTTGAGGTTTATGTGAACGGCCAATTCGCAGGCTGCGCAAAAAACGCGCGGATTGCATGCGAATTTGATGTGACGCCGCTAATGCGTGAGGGCGATAATCTGCTCGCGGTGAAAGTATATAAATACAGTGATGCAAGTTATCTTGAAAACCAGGATATGCTGCTGACGAGCGGCCTGTTCCGCGATGTGTATCTGATTCACACGCCTGCCGAAGCGCTGTGGGACGCGACGCTCCAAACGGACATGCACCAACTGGATTGTCACCTGTCATTTGCTGCGGAGGGCTGCTATGCGGGGTATACGGTGGAAGCGGAGCTCGATGAGGAAACGCAGCAAGCCGACATTCAAAACAATCAGGCGCATTTTACCTTTACACCCAAACAGGTGCGGCTTTGGAACGCCGAAACGCCGGAGCTTTACGACCTGACGATCACATTAAAAAAGGACGGCCAACCGAAAGAAATCCACAGTAAGCGCGTTGGATTTCGGACGGTACGGTATGAAAACGGCCTACTGTTGGTCAACGAGACACCGGTCACGCTCAAAGGCGTGAACCGGCACGAATATAACTGCAAAACCGGCCGCACTATTCAAACGCAGCAAATTCGCGCCGAACTCGAAGAGCTGAAACGCTGCCACGTGAACGCGATCCGCTGTTCGCATTATCCCAATCACCCGGCATTTTATGAGATTGCATCGGAGCTTGGGCTCTATGTGGCCGATGAAGCCGACCTTGAATCCCATGGTTGCGGTGTCACCGGCGACCAAGGTTTTCTCAGCAAGAGTCCGCATTGGTTCAACGCCTATTTTGATCGGGTGAGCCGCATGGTTGCGCGGGACAAAAATGAAGCCTGCATCATCATTTGGTCGGTGGGCAACGAGTGCGGCAGCGGTGAAAATCTGGACCGCTGCTGCGCATGGCTGCATCAGCTTCCGGATGTGAAACCGGTGCTGCAGGCGCAGGATGGGCAGGCACATATCTGCGATTTTCGGCAGGCGGGCTACTGCAAAATTCAGGTGCTCAAAGATTTTACAGCGGATGATCCGCATCCTGTGGTGATGACGGAGTATGCACATGCGATGGGGAACAGCCCGGGCGTACTTTACGATTATTGGAACGAAATCTATCACACGCCGTATATTGCGGGCGGGTTTGTGTGGGAATTCAAGAACCACGGATTTTACCGGCGCAATCCGAACGGCAGCGAAGATTACCTATATGGCGGCGATTTTGGCGACATCAATCACTTTAGCAACTTTACGCTGGATGGGTATCATTTTTCGGACGGCACCCCCAAACCGGCAGCCGAAGAGCTGCGCGAAGC
>CAKUME010000302.1 GCA_934667575.1 uncultured Eubacteriales bacterium
ATTCGGCAACGGCGGACGGTATTATGACGCATATTCCTACTATTATGTCGAAGACAATGATGGAAATATTATTTTGGATAATCGCGATCCACAGTATGAGCAGACCATCAGCGAAGGCACTGCAGGCGTGATGAACAAGCTGCTGCAGGCCGTTGTGCAGAATAAGGGGCCCTATTGGAACACCGCGCGCGCCGCACAAATTCCCGGTTGGGAAGTGTACGGCAAAACCGGTACCACCAACGACTACAAAGACCGTTGGTTTATGGCGGGGAACCCCTATTGCGTGGCGGGTGTGTGGTGTGGCTATGATCCTGCGCGGTATATTCAGGGTGAACATTATTCCGTTTATATCTGGCAGGAAATTATGGCCGACTATTTGGCCAACAAAGAAAAAAAGACGTTTGGCACATCCGATAGCATTGTGCAGCGCTGGTACTGTACCGAATCGGGTGAATTGGCCACAAGCGCCTGCCCCAATGCAAAGCAGGGTTGGTACAAGAAGGATTCGACCATTCGCGCCTGCTCCAAGCACACGGGCGGCTATGTGATCCGTCCGGGCGCAACATGGACCAAACCGGCGTCGTCGGAGGTTTCGAGCAGCGAGGCATCGTCGGATGTGTCGTCCAGTGCATCCAGCAATGCATCCGGTGTGCCCAATTCTTCCAGCAGCACAGCCGCTTCGTCCACCACGACCTCTGCACCGTCCAGCACGCCCGGCGGCACAAGCACTTCCGAGAACACGGAACCGTCGAGTTCCGGCAGCAAGGTCGAATAGCAAGACGAGACACCGTAACAAAATTGAATGCAGACGCGCAGGCAAAGCCCAAACCGGGGCTTTGCCTGCTGCCGTCTCTGCTTTGTTTGGCATGCGTTTTTGTGGGCGCCTTGCGGCGAATTCCCTCATTTATCGTCGGCTGGACGCAGAGGAGGAAATATTTTATGGATCGTTTCAAATTGCACAGTTCGTTTACGCCCACAGGCGATCAGCCGCAGGCCATTGCTCAGCTGAACGAAGGACTGAGCGAGGGATTGCGTGCCCAAACGCTGCTGGGTGTTACCGGGTCGGGCAAGACCTTTACGATGGCCAACATTATTGCCCAGCAAAATCGTCCCACACTGGTGCTTGCGCACAACAAAACGCTGGCTGCGCAGCTTTGCAGTGAGTTTCGGGCGTTTTTTCCCGAAAATGCGGTGGAATATTTTGTGTCATATTACGATTATTATCAGCCGGAAGCTTATATCCCCACCACAGACACGTATATTGAAAAGGACGCACAAATTAACGATGAAATCGATAAGCTGCGCCATTCGGCCACGCTGGCGCTGAGTGAACGGCGCGATGTTATCATCGTGGCGAGTGTGTCGTGCATTTATAGCTTGGGCGATCCGGCAGACTACCGCGGCATGGTAATTTCGCTGCGCCCGGGCATGCAAAAAAGCCGTGAGGCACTGCTGCAAAAGCTGGTGGAGCTGCAATATAACCGCAACGACATCAACCTGACGCGCAATCACTTTCGCGTGCGCGGTGATGTGGTGGATATTTTTCCCGCCGCATCGGATGATCGGATCATTCGCGTGGAGTTTTTCGGCGATGAGATCGATCGGCTGAGCGAGGTGGATCCGGTGTCGGGCAAATGCTGCGCCGAACTGCGCCATGCCGCCATCTATCCTGCATCGCATTATATTGTCGCGCCCGAAAAACGCCGCGCGGCCATCGCGGATCTGGAAAAAGAGATGGCGGAGCGCGTGGCATATTTTAAGGAAAACGATAAGCTGCTCGAGGCGCAGCGCATTGAGCAGCGTACCAAGTACGATATTGAAATGCTGGAGGAGATCGGCTTCTGCAAAGGCATTGAAAACTATTCACGCGTGCTGAGCCGCCGCGCACCGGGCAGCGCGCCGTTTACGCTGCTCGATTACTTTCCCAAGGATTTCTTGCTGTTTATCGACGAATCGCACGTTACGGTGCCGCAGGTGGGAGCGATGTATGCGGGCGACCGCGCACGCAAGCAGATGCTGGTGGACTACGGCTTTCGGCTTCCGTCGGCGTTCGACAACCGGCCGCTGACGTTTGATGAATTTGAACAGCGGGTAAATCAAGTGATTTTTGTGAGCGCAACACCCGGAAAATGGGAGCGTCAACAAAGTGCGCAGGTGGTGGAACAGCTGATTCGGCCGACCGGGCTGCTCGATCCGGAGGTGTCGGTGCGGCCAACCGAAAATCAGATTGACGATTTGCTGTCGGAAATTCACATGCGCACGCAAAAACAGCAGCGCGTGCTGGTGACCACGCTCACCAAGAAGATGGCCGAAGACC
>CAKUME010000303.1 GCA_934667575.1 uncultured Eubacteriales bacterium
AGGTTTCTGCAGTTTTGGATTCTTCAATGGTAATAACACCGTCGGCGGATACTTTTTCCATCGCTTCCGCGATCAGCTTGCCAACTTCTTCGCTGGCCGACGAAACCGTTGCCACGCGGGCGATATCTTCGGAGCCGACCACTTTCTTCGAGTTCTTTTCCACTTCGGCCACCGCCGCGTCCACGGCGCTCTGAATGCCCTTGCGCACGATCATCGGGTTCGCGCCCGCAGCCACATTCTTCATGCCTTCGCGAATCAGCGCCTGCGCCAGCAGCGTTGCGGTGGTGGTGCCGTCGCCCGCCACATCGTTCGTCTTGGTGGCCACTTCTTTCACGAGCTGCGCGCCCATGTTCTCAAACGCGTCCTCCAGCTCCACTTCCTTCGCGATGGTCACACCGTCGTTCGTGATGAGCGGCGCGCCGTATTTCTTGTCGAGCACCACATTGCGGCCTTTGGGGCCGAGCGTGATCTTCACCGTGTTCGCCAGCTGATCAATACCGGACTGGAGCGCCTTGCGCGCGTCCTCGCCGTAAATAATTTTCTTTGCCATAATCCATTACCTCCGATATATTTTCAATCGTTCGTTTCGCGTTTATTCCACAATGGCCAGCACATCGCTCTGGCGAAGAATGGTGTATTCCTGCCCGTCGAGCTTCACTTCGGTGCCGGAATATTTGCTCGCGATCACGCGGTCGCCCACCTTCAGATACATCTTCACTTCTTTGCCGTCCACCAGTCCGCCGGGGCCAACGGCGATCACCTGCGCCACCTGCGGCTTTTCTTTTGCGCTGCCGGCCAGCACAATGCCGCTCTTGGTGGTTTCTTCCGCTTCGTCCATTTTAATAACTACCCGATCTGCCAAAGGTTTAATCGTCATGATCGATTCCTCCAATTATCATATTGCACGGGGCGGTTCGCCGCCTCGGAATTTGTTTAGCACTCTTTGTTCTTGAGTGCTAAAACTATTTTAACGACATTTGCAGAAAAAATCAAGGGGTTTTCGCAATAAAATCGGAACTTTACAATTTATTTACATTTTCATCGCCGGGATTTTCCGCCGCGCCGCTTTTTTGATTGCATTTGTGCCGCGAATATGATAATATTATAAAGAAAAAGGGCACGGAGCAGCAATGCGGCCCGGATAACAAAAACAAAGGGGAACCATAGAATGGAAGAAAATACGGAACGCATGATGATCCGCGCCGACAGCGCCGCCGAAACGGAGCGAATTGCGCAGGCGCTGGAAAACGCCGGGGTGCAGGCGGAGCGGGAAACGGTGGAGCAAAGCACGCTTTTTTATGTGAATGCCGCGGACGAAGCGCGCGCGCAGCAGGCCATGGAACAGCTGAATGCGCAAAACCCTATGCCCGAGGAGCCGGAGCCGGACGATGCGCGCGGCCGGGTGAAAAGCATATGGCTCACGCTGCTGATTTTGCTGCTCGCCGCGCTGGCGGTGTTCGGCACCGACGCGATCATGGGCGCGCTGCGCAAAATTTTGGGCTGGGGCGCATAATTGCCGCGCCGACGCCGCATAATATCAACGATTCCGCGGGCGAACTTCACCTTGCGTTTGCCGTCCCGGCGGGATCCATGGGCGTTCGCTTCGGCGGGCGCTCGTTTTATTTTCGGTGGCCGGGCGTGGTGCCGCGCAGCCGCCGCCATGTTTTGCAAAAGTGCGCGCTGTCGGTAAAACCGAGCGCTTCGGCGGCCGCCTCCACCGAGTAGCCGCGTTCCAGCAGTGCTTCGGCGCGGCGCATGCGCAGCTCGTTGCGATAGGCGATGGGCGTGTGCCCGGTGCAGGCGCGAAACACCCGCCGAAACTGCGATTCGCCCAGGTAACACATGGCCGCGAGCCGCGGCACCGAAATGTCCGATTCCGGGTGATTTTGCAGCAGGGTCAGCGCGGGCGCAATGCCGCTGTGCGCGCCGGCGGAATCCGCTTCGGGCGGCACGCACAGCTCCGCGAGCAGCCGGAACACCGCTGCCTTGCAGCAAAAGCATCCGGCATCGCCCTGTGCAAACGCGCTGCGCGCTGCCCGAAACAGCGGCTCCTGCGACTGCGCGCCGCGGCCAAGCAGTGCGGGCGCGTCGCCCAGCGCAACCGGTGCGCCCTGCGCGTCCCGAATGGTAAAGTCGATGCAAATGCCGGTGGTGCCGTCGGCGGTGCAGCGCGAAATGTAGCGGCATCCCGCGGGCAAAAACAACGCGTCGCCCGCATGCAGCTCCAGCACCGGCTGCCCACCCACGGTGTAGCTCCAGCCGCCGCGCATCAAAAAGAAGAGCAGGCTGCCGCGCCGCGCGTCCGGTTCGTGG
>CAKUME010000304.1 GCA_934667575.1 uncultured Eubacteriales bacterium
GCTACGATGTGTTTATCACCAGCCGCAATGCAGCGCACGCCGAAGCGGCGGCACAGCAAATTGCCGAGAAATACGGCGTGTTTGCGCAGGGCTTCGGCTTGGATATTCGAGACGAAGAACATGTGAAGGAGGTTTTTCGCACCATCGACGCGTCCGGTCGCTTTGTGGAAACCGTGGTGCTGAATGCGGCGAATATGGGCTTTGGCACCGATCCGGCTCGGGGCATGGACTTCTTCACTGTTCCGGTGGAGGATTTCCAGAAGGTGTTTGAAACGAATCTGGTTTGGAACTTTATGATTGTGCGGCAGGCGGCGCTGCGCATGAAAGCGCACCACAAGGGCGTCATTGTGTTCATCAGCTCCAACACGGCCTATCGCGCCATCCCCAACCGCGCGGCCTACAGCGCTTCCAAGGGCGGCATTTTGGCCATGTCGCGTGCATTTGCCGTGGATTTGGGCCCATATGGAATTCGTTCGAATGTGGTGCTGCCAGGCACGATCAAAACCGAACGCTGGGTGCAGATGGGCAGCAAGCAGATTGTGAACGGCACCATGACGCCCATTGGCGATATATCGGATTTTGAGGATATTGCCAATGCGGCATGGTATTTCGGCAGCGATGAGTCCAAAAACGTGACCGGTGCCGAGCTCACCGTGGACGGCGGCATGAGCGTGCAGCTGTATCCGCAAAAGCTCACGGTGCTGGCGCGCAAGGTGCAGGAAATGGAAGCGGCGGAAGCCAACCAATCACAACAAATGAGGGAGGAAAAGTAAAATGGAACGGTTGATCGAAACAGGGCATATTATTGCCAAAAATTCGGCGGAGGTGTTGCATTCGCGCATTGGCATTGGCTTTGAAAAGCTGGATCGCGACGTGTTTGATCCCGAAAAGGCCTACGACCGTGTGGCGGCGCTGGGCGTGAAGTGGGTACGCATACAATCCGGCTGGGCCAAAACGGAAAAAGAAAAGGGTGTATACGACTTTGCGTGGCTCGACCGTGTGGTGGATCAGCTGCTTGTGCGCGGGCTGGAGCCGTGGCTCTGCCTGTGTTACGGCAACGGGTTATACGACGAAAAGGCCAAATCGATTTTCGGCGCGGTGGGCATTCCGCCAATTTATAATGAAGAGGACCGCATGGGCTGGAGAAACTATGTGATCGCCACCGTGAAGCACTTTAAGGGTCGCGTGCGTTGGTATGAGGTATGGAACGAACCGGAAGCTGATTTTAGTTGGGATAATGCAAGCAATGCAACGGAATATGGCAATATGGCGCTGGCTACTGCACAGGCAGTCAAATCCGTAGACCCCGATGCAAAAGTCATCGGCGGGGCATTCTGCTCGCGAGACATTCATTTTGTGGATGAAGCCCTTGCAACCGGCATGGGTGCGGCGGTGGATGCGCTGAGTTTTCATGAATATACGCCAGATGAGACGCGTGTGCCGGAAACCGTTGGCTATCTCACGGCGATTGGTCAAATGTATAATCCGCATATGGCGGTGGTTCAGGGTGAATCCGGTTCGCAGTCAAGCAGCAAGGGCGCGGGCGCGCTCGCAGGTGGCAGTTGGACGCCGCTCAAGCAGGCGAAGCAGCTGCTGCGTCACACGGTGATGGACTTGAGTACAGAGGTGTTGTTTACTTCCTATTTTTCGTGCATGGATATGATCGAAGCACTGCACGGCAAGGTGGGCGATGAGGCTTCCATTTTGGACTATGGCTATTTCGGCGTGCTCGGCGCGGACTTTGACGCGCAGGGCCGTTCGGTGGGTTCCTATACGCCCAAGCCGTCGTATTATGCGCTGCAAAACCTTGCATCGCTTTTTGCAGGCGATGTGAAAAATGAGGTACTGCCGATCGTGAAAGAACGCTGCGAATCGCATCGTATTTTTGGGATGGATTGCAGCGATCCCACGATCGTGGTGCGCGGCTTCCGCAAGCCGAACGGCGCAGCCGCAGTGGCGTATTGGAATGCGGTGAATCTGATGACTACCACCTGCGAATCCACGCTGTCGTTCCGCTGCGCAGGCTTGCCCGGCGAGGTGCGGCTGGTGGATCCCATGAGCGGCAAAATTTATCGCCTGCCAGATGCCATGTGCGAGCCGCACGGCGAAAACCGCTGGTTCCTGCGCAATCTGCCGCTGCTCGATTATCCGTTGCTGATCACGTTTGGCGACTTCTGTTCCTAAGCACGGATTTATTTGTTCACCGTGGACGGCGGCATGAGCGTGCAGCTGTATCCGCAAAAGCTCACGGTGCTGGCGCGCAAGGTGCAGGAAATG
>CAKUME010000305.1 GCA_934667575.1 uncultured Eubacteriales bacterium
GCTACCCAAATAGGAAGGCAGGGCAGCCCTCATATGCTTTACGAATGGCGGCACCCGTGTGTGTAAAAAGGAAAGGTTTCGTTTTACAAAAGTGTACAGAAAATGCTCGCATGAGCGCAATTCATGCGGCGGATCAAGGCGCTGCGCCCATTCGCTTCTTACGCACCGTTGTTTTCAAATGAATTCGCAGCGAAAAAGCTCGATTTTTCTGCATAATTTAGGGATCGGAAGAAAAGGGACGCATGCCGCTTTTTCTCCCTTGAGCCCTTGCAATATTCCATCTATCATGGTATAATGAGGTATCCCAATAAACGAAAAGGATCGATCCCAACAATGTATCGAAAACTCGGAAAACGCGCGATGGATACGGTTCTCTCCCTGCTTGCACTGGTGATTCTATCGCCCCTGCTTCTGGTTACGGCCATTGCGATCAAGCTGACGTCTCCCGGGCCGGTGCTTTTCTAGCAGCAGCGGCTGGGTCTGCACGGAAAAGAATTTACCATCTATAAATTCCGCTCGATGACCGTTGGAGCCGAGCACACGGGAAGCGGCGTTTACAGCGGAAAAGGCGACCCGCGCGTTACCGCCATTGGTCGGTTCATCCGGAAAACCAGCATCGACGAATTGCCCCAATGCATCAATGTGCTCAAGGGGGATATGGCAATTGTGGGGCCGCGTCCGCCGCTCACATATCACCCCTGGCCGATTGACCAATATACCGAAGAACAGTTCCATATGTTTGATGTTCGCCCCGGTATCACCGGATGGGCGCAGGTCAACGGCAGAAAAACGGTGGAATGGCCGCGCCGCATCGAGTTGAGTGCGTATTACGCAAGAAATGTGACGTTTGCTTTTGATCTCAGGATCCTGGCGCTTACCGTTCTGAAGGTGCTCCGGCACGAGGATAACGAAAACACCGGTACGACCGTCTGAGGAAAACATATGTTGAAACTGATGTACATCACCAATGATCCGGCGGTCGCAAAGATCGTGGCAGACGCGGGCGTTGACCGCATTTTCATTGATATGGAAGTGCTGGGCAAGGCCGAGCGGCAGGGCGGCATGGATACCGTGCAGTCCCACCATGTGCCGGAAGATATCGCAAAAGTCCGCGTGGCGATTGGCAGCCGTGCGGAAATCATGGTGCGCGTTAACCCGCTGAATCCGAATTCGCAGGCGGAAATCGACGCTTCGATTGAGAACGGCGCAGATGTGATCATGCTGCCCATGTGGCGCACGGCGGATGACCTTCGTCGGTTCGTGCAGATGGTCGGCGGCCGCGCAAAGGTCATGCCGCTGCTGGAAACCGATACGGCGGCAGATAATCTCTCCGAGGCGGTGAACGTGTCCGGCATTGATCAGATGCATATCGGTCTGAACGACCTGCACCTGTGCTATCACCAGAAGTTTATGTTTCAGCTTTTGGCGGACGGCACGGTAGATTGGCTTTGTGCTCAGCTCCGCCGCGCAAATGTGCCCTATGGTTTCGGTGGGGTAGGCCGCCCCGGTTCGGGAACGCTTCCGGCGGAATATATCATCGGTGAGCACCATCGACTGGGTTCGCAGTATGTGATCTTGTCCCGCAGCTTCTGCAACACCGGCAAGATCACAGATCTGGATGCAATACGGCACATTTTCACCACGGGCGTGGCGGATGTTCGCCGTGTGGAGCAAGCGTGTGTTGCATGGACGCAGGAGCAGTTGGATGAAAATCACCGCAGGGTGTGTGCCTGCGTGGAGAAAATCGTGAGGGGAATGGAAGCATGAACATTCTGGTGACCGGTGCGTTTCAACTGAATAGCGAAGAGCTTGCCGTGCTGGAAGCCGCCGGGCACAAGGTGTTTGTGCAGCCCGATGAGCGCGCCGCAGTGGAGCGGCCGGAGCAATATGAAGCGGTCGTGTGCAACGGTCTGTTTGTGTACAATCCGATTGAGCAATTTGCCAATTTACGGCTGATCCAGCTCACCAGCGCGGGGCTTGACCGTGTGCCGTTGGAATATATTCGCGCGCATGGCATTGCGCTGCACCGCGCTGCGGGGGTGTACAGCGTTCCAATGGCAGAGTTCGCCGTCTGCGGCATTTTGCAGCTTTATAAGCAGAGCCGCTTTTTTGCGGCTAATCAGGCGCAGCACAGATGGGAGAAGCACCGCGGCTTGCTGGAGCTGTTTGGCAAGCGGGTATGCATCCTCGGCTGCGGTGACGTGGGACGCGAGATCGCCAAGCGGCTGAAAGCCTTTGGCTGTTCCATTGTCGGCGTGAACCGCACGGTGCGGGCA
>CAKUME010000306.1 GCA_934667575.1 uncultured Eubacteriales bacterium
GGCAGCAGCCCGCCGCCGTCGATGGTGCAAAAATGCACGAGCCGGAATCGGCCGGCAGCCAGATTGGCCGCCTCTGCCGCATTGGGCGATTCGCTATATTGCGCGAGTGGCGGCGACGCTTTGGCCGCCAGCGCGGCATCGGCCACGATCACCGGGAAGCCGCTGATCGGCTCGGTGAGCAGGCTGCCGCTATCCACCAGCGCCGTGCCTTCGGCTTCCGCCGATGCTTCGCCGAGGCAAAGCCGGATGACCGCGCCCTGCTTTTGGTGCGCGCGGTCAATGCGCCAGCGAATCAGCCGCAGCACACCGTAGGTGAGCGCGGTAAGCAGCACAAATTGGAGCGGCGAAACGGAAAAATAGGCATAGCCGTGGTTCCAGTACATTCCGCGCGGCGTGATGAAAAGCCAGATGGCATACATGACGCCGGAATATGCAAAGCCAACGGCATAGAGGCACAGCAGGTCGCCGGCAACCGTGCGCAGGCTGCGGCCGCCGAACGCGATGACGCAGATCACTGCGCCGGCTGCCAGCGACGCGCCCAGGCAAAGCGCCCGCTGCGCGTCGAGCAGAATCAGCAGTGACGACACCCCACCCGCCGCACTGGCCAGCAGCAACCGGCGGCGGCGCACCGGGCGGTGACGCAGCGCGGCGCACAGCCGGAGCAGAAAATAATCCGTGAGCATATTGGTTGCGATCAGAATATCGGCATAGAGCGTGATGGCGCATCCCCCCTGTCCCATTTCGGCGGCACATATCTATTATACGCGGCGGGGAAAATGGAATATGTCAAAACTTCGGCGGGCAAAAAAATTCCCGCGAAGCAATTGCTCCGCGGGATTGCGGCCGCCGCTCAGCGCGCGTGCCGGTCGCTCAGGCCGAAGCTGATGGACAGCGCCCGGTCGATCTTATGCATGGATTCCGTATCCAGCCGGCCCATACATTCTTTCAGCCGGCGCTTATCTAATGTACGCACCTGTTCCAACAGCACGATGGATTCCCGGGCCAGCCCGCTGGCGCCTGTGCTCAGCTGGATGTGCGTGGGCAGCTTGGCTTTGTCTTTTTGGCTGGTGATCGCTGCGGCAATCACCGTTGGGCTGAAGCGGTTGCCCACATCGTTCTGCACGATCAATACCGGGCGAATGCCGCCTTGCTCCGAGCCGACCACCGGACTGAGGTCGGCGTAATAAATGTCGCCCCGATGCACGTTCACTTTTCTTCACACTCCGTTTTTCGTTTTTGGGTTCAAAAATAGTGTGTCCTTACGCCGCCGCGTTTATACAGCGGCCGCGCCGCGCCGGAATGAAATTTCCGGCTGTTCCATACTATTGACGAACCGGGCAAAACGAACCATCCGCCCCGCTCGGCGCGGGGCCGAAACGGGGCGGAATGGACGGATTATGATTCGGATTTCAGGCGGAGAACGACAGAGTCGGCCGGAAAAGCCAGCGACAAAATATTTCCGCGCGCGTCGGCGCCCCAAGTGACGCGCCCCACCGATGTCATACGCGATGCACCGTCGGCCTCGTCGGCGCAAAAGCCGTGGGCCGCAGCGAGCTGCATCAGCACGGGCAGCGCACGCCAAAAGCTATGCGTCGGAAACGCATCGGCCGAGCAGCAAAATGTGCGGCCGCCGGAAGTCACCTCATATTTTTCCCCGTTGAACACCAGTGTGAACGGCGCACATACGGCGCCGTGACGGTGCAGCGCGGGCCGTCGCATTCAAACGAACCGGTGAATGTTCCGTTCGGCGTTTCTGCCTCGTAGGTTCCGCATGTCGGCAGCTCGGCGGAACGCGGCGGCGCCGTTTCCGTGCGGCCGCAGCCGCACAGCAGCAAAACGGCCAGCGCACAGGCTGCAAGCAATCGAACGGGATGGCTCAATCGTGGCTCCTTTCTCCGCTTCCGCAAACGGCACGCAAAAAACATGATCCGCCGGCTCTTCACGGAACAAAATCGGTCCGCTCGGCCGAACCGCACGGACGGAATTCCACTGCGGCAAACGCGGCAGGCAGCTCATGCAGCATATCGGAAGGCAGCATGGCGCGGGCGGTACGGTGGGCGGCGCAAAGATCGCCCGCCAGTCCGTGGAGATACACGGCCGCGCAGGCCGCATCGAATGGCGCGCTCCCCTGCGCCAACAGCGATACCACAATGCCCGCCAGCAGATCACCGCTGCCGCCCTTGGCCATGCCGCTGTTGCCGGTTGGGCAAATGCAAACGCGGCCGTCGGGTGCCGCAACAACGGTATGGTGGCCCTTGAGCACCAGCACCACGC
>CAKUME010000307.1 GCA_934667575.1 uncultured Eubacteriales bacterium
GGATACCCTCAAGAGCATCCTGACCGTGGATCGCGACGTGTGGGTCAAGGAAGCGAACGAGATCGAGGAGCATTACAAGAAGTTCGGCGATCGTCTGCCGAAGGAGCTCCGCCATCAGCTCGACATCCTCGAGAAGAACCTCGGTATGTAATTTTCGCACAGGCCAAGTAATCGGCTGAGCGATGGATCAAGTGCGCCCCGCAACCGGTGTTTCATCCGGTTGCGGGGCGCTTTTTTATATCGTTGCCGCCGAGCGGCGGTATTCGCGCGGGGTAACGCCGGTGATGGCTTTGAACAGCCGCCGAAAATACGCCGAAGACGAAAACCCGAGCACGGCGCTGATTTCCTCAATGCTGCGCTCGCGATCGTCGGTGAGCAGCTGCGCCGCGCGGTTGATGCATGTGCGGTTTTTGTAGTCGATCGGACTGAATCCTGTTGCCGCCTTGAAGCACGCATAAAAATGCGGCTCACTCATGTGGCTCAACCGTGCCAACTCGGCCACCGTGATGCGCTGCGCGCAGTGCGCGTCCATATAGGCTACCGAGGCTTTGATGCGTGAATCCATTTCGGGCATGAGCCGTCCGTGCAGCTTCGGCCACAGCATGTCGCACAGAGCATAGAATCGTGCAAAAACCGCCAGGGTGTGCGCCGGGTCGTCCTGATGCGCATACATAAAAGCAAAATCGTCGTGCAGCGCCCCGCAGTCCGCAATTTTTTCCACATCAAATGCATGCGTTCGGAACGGTTCGCTGAACGGGCGAAAATTGGACTGACAGGAAAAAAGCCGTGTTTCCGGCTGCCCGGTCCAAAACGAGCGATACGACGCGCCCAGCGGCACAAACACACTGTCGCCCGCCCGCAGCGAAAGCTGCCGGTCCCAGTAAAAAAATTCCGCGCTGCCCGAAATCACATATCCAAAGCTGTACCGCGGCCGCGGCAGCTGCCGAAAATCGTCCCGATGATGATATTCCGTTCGGAACAAAAATGTAATCAAGTCGGTCACCGATTGCTCACCCAGCTTCAAAAAATCATCTCCTTTTTTCAAAAATCATAGTATTGTGCTCTTTTATCATAGTGTAGCCGCTTTTTCTGTGTTTGTCAATATGCTATACTAAAATTGATCCGGAAGGGATTCGGATCTTCCCAAAAAACGATAAAGGAGCGTATCATCATGAGCTTTGAAAACAAAACGGTTGTGATCACCGGCGGTGCATCCGGCATGGGGCTGCTGAGCGGCGAATGCTTTGCGCGGGCAGGCGCAAATATTGTGCTGGTGGATGTGAATCCCGCATCGCTCGATACCGCGGTGAAGCAGGTGCAGGAGATCACGCCGAACGTGATCGGCTGCATTGCCGACGTGCGCGACTACGACCAGGTAAAGGCCGCGGCGGCGCAGGCGGCAGAAAAGTTCCATACCATTGATGTGATGATCAATTTCGCAGGCGGTGCGGAAATGCGGATGTGCAAGGCACAGGGCGAATTCAAGGATGTGCCGATCGAGGTCTACGACTGGGGACTGGACGTGAACCTCAAGGGCCAGCTGCATTTTGACCATGCCGTGATGAAGTATATGGCGGAACAAAAAAGCGGCGTGATCATCAACATTGGCTCCATTACCGGAGAAGAAGGCTGCAGCAGCAATGTGGCCTATTCGGCGGCCAAAAGCGGCGCAATGAACGGCCTCACCAAGTCGCTGGCGCTCTATGGCGCGCAATATAACGTGCGCGTATGCTGCGTGTCGCCGGGGCCGGTGCTCACGCGCCCGGGCATGGCCGGCATGAAAACGCTGATGGGCCGCGCCGCGCAGCCGCAGGAGATTGTGGACCTCGTGATGTTCCTTGCTTCCG
The DNA here is from genome assembly GCA_934667575.1 of uncultured Eubacteriales bacterium. GTDB lineage: Bacteria > Bacillota > Clostridia > Oscillospirales > Acutalibacteraceae > RGIG4076. The sequence continues at coordinate 1,848 of CAKUME010000307.1, forward strand.
ACAAGGCGTCGTTCATCACCGGGATCAATGTGCTCGCCGATGGCGGCCGCAATATCATGCGCAACAAGGGCTGAGCCGGGGGAGACGCAATGAAGTCTTTTTTTGATGCGGACCACCCGCTGCTCACCGCGATGGCGCAGGCTTATACGCCGGAGAATGCCGTTCGGCTCGGCAAGCTCGCGCTGGCCGACGGCGCCGACGCACTGGGCTTTCAGGTGTGCCGCCTGCGTCCGGAGTATCTGAACAAAGCGACCGTTCAACGCATTTTTTCCACATTTCCGGATGTGCCGATCTATGCAACCAACTACCGCGTCGGCAGCAACGAGGGCAAATCCGACGACGAGCTGGCCGAGGGCATTGTGCAGTTGGCGGAGTGCGGCGCGTCGCTCTGCGATGTAATGGGCGACCTGTTCGATCG
>CAKUME010000308.1 GCA_934667575.1 uncultured Eubacteriales bacterium
GTTTTTTTATTTATGATATAAGCAGAAGCGCCGCTTTTTGCGCTGCCGCAAAATATTTTGATTTGCCCCGTAAGATTTCAAAAGAAAAACTTACTTATTTAGTGAGGGAATCCAACGCCGGGAAAGGAGGCGCCCATGGAAGATACCGCCATCATTGAGCTGTTTTTTGCGCGCGACGAATCGGCTCTGCGGGAAGCGGATGCCAAATACGGCGCCCGGTTGAACCGACTGGCCCGCAGCATCACGGGCGACGAGCGGGATGCGGAGGAATGCGTCAGCGATGCCTATCTTGCGGCGTGGAAGGCCATTCCGCCCACGCGGCCGGCCAACCTGTATGCGTTTTTGTGCCGCATTGCGCGCAACTTGTCTCTGAATTGCTTCGACCGCAGCCGCGCCCAAAAGCGATGCGCAGAGGTCGTGCCGCTCTCGGCAGAATTGGAACAGGTCTTTGCCGCGCCGCCCGGTGCAAGCGCGCCCACCGGCATCGCCGAGGCGCTCGATCGGTTTATCCGCACGCTGGATGAAGACACACGCCTCATTTTTGTCCGCCGCTATTTTTACGGCGACCCGCTGCCGGTCATCGCCGAGCTGACCGGCATTTGCGAAAACAACCTTTCCGCCCGGCTGTTTCGGGCGCGAAAGCGTCTCGGTAAAATGCTGCAAAAGGAGGGCATATACCCATGACCGAACCATCGCTTCTGCACGCAATGAGCAACATTGGGGACGACCTGATCCTTGCTGCGGAGGAGACGAATGTGCGCCGCCATTTTCTCAAAGCGCGAAACCGCCGCAAGCGCTTTGCGGCGGCCGCAGCCTGCCTGATGCTGTTTGCCGCTGCGGCGGTCATGCTGCCGGGCAGGCGGTGGATCGGCAAAGGCAGCGATACCACCGGGCATTCCCCCCAGTCCGCAGCGGAGGCGGAGCGGACCACCGCAATCGTGCAATGGTATGGCTTGGCCGTGACCGAAACGCTGGCCGCGCGCTTGCAAGCCGCCCCGGAAGCGGAAACGCAGACGGTGTGGATTCAACCCGGCGCGTCGGTGTCTGCCCGAGCGGTGTCCGCCGACCTGCAGGCCGCCGGGTATCGGGCGCAAGCCGAGGGCGACGGCGTGTGTGTGGTATTGTCTGCGCACGACCTGAAAAGCCTGCCGTTTGGGTGGACTTCGGACTGCATATTCGGTTTGCCGCCCACCGCCGCACAGAATAAAAATTGAAAAACGAAGGGGAGAACCATTCATGAAAACCAAATCGATTTGCCGCCGACTGCTCGCCGCCGTGCTTTGCATTTCGATGCTGCTCGGGCTGACCGGCTGCGGCCAGAGTACCAATTTGATGAAAGGCGTGTCGCCGGGCGCCGTCGCGGATCGCACGGCCGACGACGCGTTCCGTGCCGCCTCCGCCGATTTTGCCGTTCGGCTGTTTCAGCAAACCCGCAAAGAAGGGCAAAACAATCTGATTTCGCCGCTTTCGGTCATGCTGGCGCTGGCCATGACGGCCAACGGCGCGCAAGGCGAAACCCGCACACAAATGGCGCAGGTGCTCGGCGGCAGAGACCGCGAGATGTCGGTGTATCTGGCGAAGCAGGTAGAGCTGTATCTGCTGGAGGTTTGTCATAATCAGATCCCGAATGTTGAACAGATCCAGGATGCGGTTGAAAAAATTCTGATTGAGAATGGACATGCCCGTACTGCCAAGGAATATATTCTTTACAGAGCGGAACGTACCAGAGTCAGAAACATGAACACCAAGCTGATGAAGATTTATGAGGACCTGACGTTCAAAGAAGCGAAAGAGAATGAGATCAAGCGTGAAAATGCGAACATCGACGGCAATACTGCCATGGGAACGATGCTGAAATATGGCTCAGAAGGTGCGAAGGAATTCTACAAGAGTTATGTAATTGATCCGAAGCATACCAAGGCACATGAAGAAGGAGATATCCACATCCACGATATGGATTTCTACACTTTGACGATGACCTGCTGCCAGATTGACCTTGTAAAACTTCTGAAAGGTGGATTTTCTACCGGCCATGGACATCTGAGAGAACCAAACGATATTGAAAGTTATGCTGCACTTGCCTGCATTGCGATCCAATCTAACCAGAACGATCAGCACGGTGGTCAGTCTGTGCCGAACTTCGATTATGGCATGGCTCCCGGCGTAAGAAAGGCATACAAGCGTCTTTATGTTACGAATTTAGGTAAAATGCTGGATTTTCTGGAAGATATTGAAGATGGCGTAGAAC
>CAKUME010000309.1 GCA_934667575.1 uncultured Eubacteriales bacterium
GGTAAACGCCTGTGTGTCGGCATTGAGCGGATGGCTCGATGACCGGTCGGGCGCAGAACGCATTCTGAATGATTTTGTTTATTGCCGCGGACGTTTTATGAACCGTCCCCATGCGGTGCTGCGTGCGGCCATTGCCGGACATGAGCATTACGACGCGCTGTTTGCGCCGGGCGAACGCCAGGGCGATTTTGTGAATCAGCTTCCCTGCACGCAGGTATTTGTCGCATCCACCAATCCCGCGTTCAATCCGCTGCTCCGGGAATCGGCGCATGTCGGCGTGTCTATCGATGTGATGGTTTGCTCCGACAGCCATGTGCGCTTGATTCGATTTGGTGATGGACGCGACCGGATTTTGGCGTAATGCCGGCGGACGCGCGCCTAAAAGCATTCAACGAATAAAAATGCCGCCCGAGGAATCGAATGTCCTCGGGCGGCATTTTGGGTTGTGCCCATGCACACGGCCGGGCTATTTGGCAGCGGACTGAGCCGGAGCGGATTCGGCGCGGTACACCTGCCATTTTCCGCTGCGGTAACGCAGCAAAAAGCCGGTCGCGCGGGCAATCCAGTCCACGATCATGCCGATCCACACGCCAATGGCGCCCATGCCCATCATCTGCCCCAGCACCAGGCTGAGCGAAATGCGGAAAACGATCATCGACGAAATGGACATCACCATGGCAAAGCGCACGTCGTTGGCGGCGCGCAGCGCGTTGGGAAATGTGAACGCCGTGGGCCAGAGCACGATGCCGCAGCCGTTGTGGATAAAAATTAAAATCATCGCCAGCCGCTGCGTTTCGGGCGACAGGTGGAACAGCAGGATGGTGAGCGGCAGCGTGCCCAAAATCAGCGCGTTCCAAGCCGCGTGGATCACATAGGTGATCTTCATACATTTGCGAATGTAATATTTGACCACCTCGTAGTCGCCGGTGCCCACGCAGCGCCCGATCACGGCCAGCATCGCCAAGCCCATCGACTTGCCCATAATGCAGCCCATGCCGTCCATGGTGTTGGCCACGGCGTTGGCGGCGATCTGCGTGGTGCCAAAGCCCGCGATGATGCTCACCACAAGGATGCGCCCCAGCTCAAAAATGCTGTTTTCCACGCTGCTCGGGATGCCGATATACAAAATGCGGCGAATGAGCGGAAAATCAAAACGGAAGCGTTCCCGCAGCGAAATATACACCACGTTTTTGCGATTGGTGAGCAGCGCGAGCATGACGAGCATCGACAAAAACCGCGAAATGGTGGTGGACGCCGCCGCGCCCGACACGCCCCACCCTGCCGTATAAATCAGCAGGTAGTTGCCCACCGCGTTGAGCAGGTTGCTCAAAAACGACACATACATCGAAATTTTGGAATTACCGATGGCGCGAAACAGCGCCGCGCAGCAGTTATACACGGCGATAAACGGAAACGACAGCGCCGTGATGCGAAAATAGTCTACGCACGCGCGGTTCACATCCGGCTCGATTCGGCCGAAAAACAGCGAGATGATCTGCTGGTGCAGCCCCAGGCACAGGCCCATGATGCCCAGCGCGATCAAAAACGTGATCACGATGAGCTGCGCGGCCGACTTGCGCGCCTGCCCGGGCTGCTTTGCGCCCAAAAACTGCGACACAATCACTGTGCCGCCGGTGGCCATCGCGGTGAAAATGCAGATGATCAGGTTATTGATCATATCCACGAGCGACACGCCCGACACCTGCGCTTCGCCCACGCCCGAGATCATCACGGTGTCGATCATGCCCACCGAGATGAGCAGCATTTGCTCGATGATCATCGGCACGATCAGTTTTTTGAGTTCCTGGTTTGTAAAAAGCGGTCGTTCGCCCGGATATTTCATGTGCTTCTGCCCCGTTTCGCTGAAATTGAAAAACATCCTTTATATTATCGCGCATTTGAAGGAATAAATCAAGCCAAAACCATCCACTTTTCTTTTTCGTAAGCTTGCTGTGTTTTGGCTCCGCTTTCTCCTTTGGGCGCTCCGCACCCAATCCGGCACGGCCGGAACCGGAGAAAGCCCCATGTGGAGCGACGCCTTGGAAACCATCCACTTTTCTTTTTCGTAAGCTTGCTGTGTTTTGGCTCCGCTTTCTCCTTTGGGCGCTCCGCACCCAATCCGGCACGGCCGGAACCGGAGAAAGCCCCATGTGGAGCGACGCCTTGGAAACCATCCACTTTTCTTTTTCGTAAGCTTGCTGTGTTTTGGCTCCGCTTTCTCCTTTGGGCGCTCCGCACCCAATC
>CAKUME010000310.1 GCA_934667575.1 uncultured Eubacteriales bacterium
CCACTGCCCGCCGCGGTTGGGATGCGGGTAAATATGAATCCGGAGCAGTGCACCGGAGTGCACCCGCCCGGTTAGGTCGATTTTCACGGGCGTAAACATGCCTTCCTGCGCAGCGATCGGTTCGCCGTCCAGCAGAATGCAAAAACGGTAGTCGATTCCTTCGGTCACAAACCACGTTTCTTCGTCCGGCCGGGCGCAATACTCCAGCCGCGTTTCATACATCCAATCCCACGTTTCGGTTTGCTCCAGCTGCGAACATTGCTGCCATATTGCAGGTCGGTCAAGCCGATCGACTGCGCATAATCATATTGCACGTTGCCCGGCACCTCGGCCGGAAAGGCCGCGTACTGCGTTTGTCCGTTGGGATCCCATCGGCGTGCCGTCCAGGACTGCGCATATTTCATTTCCGTTTTCCCCGCTTTCATTTCGGATTTTTTCTAATTGCTATTATAATTGTTTTTTTCTGCGTTGTAAACCTACGAATTTCAACCGTTCCGATGCAAAAAAAGCGTGAAAACAAACGGCGCAGCTCTACGAATCATAGAGCTGCGCCCTAAAATAGTGAAAAAATGAAACCGAACCGACCGATGTCACGCCCGGTGTCTCTCCTGCAAAAGTAAACGGAATGGCCTGTTCGCTGATTTTCCTCCTTGAATCCGGTTTATCACGGCAAGCAGCCCGTCAGGCATCCAAAGGTTGCCGAAAGCGATTCACATCGTTACTCAATCCGCGCCGTAGTAACGCGCATAATCCTCGGCGATGTCCGATTCGCTCGGGCGCGGCGCGGCATACGAGAGCGAATAGTATCGCTCTGGCCAGCGTGTGACGCGGTTATCTTCATAGGCGGACGTATCCACCTCGGCCGATTCGCCGGCGCGCAGACGGCGCGCCACAATGACCAGCCGGTCGCCATAAAACAGATAATTGCAGGTGGAAAGCACCAGCAGCGGGTCGCCGGGCGCGGCGTCATCGCGGATGCGGTAGAGCGAGCGCTCGCGCACCTGCCGAAGAAATGCTTTCCAATCGGCATCGGAAGCGTAGTTGGTCACCGTGTATGGGAACTCGGCCATATTTTCCGCATTGGCGTGACACACCGCAATGATTTTCCAAGTGCCCTTGTGCTTGATCGTATCGAATGTAAAAGTGGGATGTTCCTTTAGAAAATCCAGCGACTTAAACGCATTCAGCTGGCCGAACATCATATGTTCCGCATACTCCATATTGTGGCCGTGAACCACAAGCACCTGCGACTGCGGGTCGAGCACGCTGTCGGTGGACAGAAAAAGCGAACCGTATTTGCTCGTTTCGCCGTTGATGGCGTGAGTGAGGTAATAGTTCGGATCGTCGGCGGACGCCGCAGCCACCGGATGATCGAGGTTGGTGCCCGGCACCGTCAGCCAGCCGACAATGCGGTCGTTTTCTTGCTGCAGCGGCTGAAATTCCGGCAGCACCGATTCCCCTGCGGGCGGCACCACATCCGACGTGGGGGAATTTCTTTCCCGGTATTGATCGACCACGGCATCGCTTTGGCGCGGTTCAATGATCCATTCCTTCACCAGCATTCCCCCGCTGAACAGAAAAATGGCGGCGAACACGGCGATCAACGCACGAAGCAGTCGTTTTTTCGTTTTATTTTTCATAAAAAGCGCCGTTCCTTTCCCCGTTCAGTCAACTGAACGCGCCGCGCGGGCGCGCACCAGCTCTTCCGACGGTGTAACGTAGGCGGTGTGATAGTGATCATAGATGACCATGCCGGGCTTGGCGCCCTGCGGCTTGTGCACATGGCGCACCGGTGCGTAATCCACCGGCACCTGCGCCGATGCCCCGGCCTTGCTGTGATAAGCGGCAATTTGTGCCGCTTCGGTAATGGCCTGTTCGCTCGGCGTGCGGCCGCCGGTGACGAGAATGGTATGCGATCCGGGAATATTCTTCACATGGAACCAGATATCGTGATCATCGGCCTGACGCAGCGTCAACTGATCGTTCTCACGGTTATTGCGCCCCACGAGCACCGGGAACCCGTCGCTGGTGGTAAATTGCAGCGCTTTGAGCAGCGGCTGCGGCCGACGGCGGTCGATCGGTTTGCGCACATAGCCCTGCTCGATCAGCTCCTGCCGAATTTCGCTCAGCTCGCGTTCGGATTCCGCACGGCTGATTGCATCGGACACCGTTTCGAGATATTCGAGCTCGGCAGCTGCCTGAGCGAGTTGACCCGTAAGCATTTTTTCG
>CAKUME010000311.1 GCA_934667575.1 uncultured Eubacteriales bacterium
GTGCTCGGCGACGATTTTGACGACGAAGCCGACGAGGAAGAAAAAGAGCAGGACACCGAAGCCGAGGCCGAAGAAGCCGCGGCGGACGAAGCGCAGGAAGAAGCGGATGAAGCCGCCGAAGACGCGCACTAAGTTCCACACGGAGGAAATGCATGAACGAGGTGGCCATCGCCCAGGTGGCGGTCGATCAAACGGCGTATTGCTACGACCGGCCGTTTGATTATCGCATTCCGCCGGAGCTGGATGCCGCAGCGCAGCCCGGCAGCCGCGTCACGGTGCCGTTCGGCAGCGGCAACCGCACGCGCCAAGGCGTCATTTTATCGCGCAGCGCGGGCAGCGGCGACCGGCTGAAGCCGCTTTTGAGCGTGCCGGACGCATCGCCGGTGCTCACCGACGAAATGCTTCGGCTTGCGCAATGGCTCAAGGAAACATGCTACTGCACGCTGTATGAGGCGGTGCGGCTCATGCTCCCGTCGGGGATCAACCTTCGGCTGGTGGATAGCTACGCCGTGCCGCCGGTGGAGCCGGGCGAATCGCGACCGCCGCTGCCGCCGCTCACCGACGCCGAAGCGGAAATCGTGCAGTTTCTCACACGCTATGCCGGTTTGGCGCCCGCCGACCGCATTGCCGCCAAGCTCAAACGCCCGCCCGAAGAATGCGCCGCGCTGCTGCAATCGTTGGCAGCGCGCGGCGTGCTGCTTTGCACGCGGAGCGCCGTGCAGAAAATGGGCGACGCCTCGGTGAAAATGATCCGCCCCGGCGCCCGTGCCGACGATGCTTCGCTCAAGCTCACCCCGCGCCAAAAAACGGCGCTTGCACTGCTGTGCGAGGTGGGAACGGCGGCGGTGAAGGAACTGTGCTACTACGCCGGCGTTACGCCCGCAGTGCTCAATGCGCTGGTGCAGAAGGACTGCGCAGAATACTACGAAACGGCCGTGAGCCGAAGCCGGTATCTGCGTGAGCCGGAGGTGCGCGTGGATCCGTCGGCGATCCGATTGTCGCCGGAGCAGGAGCAGGCGTTTCAGGGGCTGCTGCATCAATATCGCTCCGGCGGCGGCACGGCGCTGCTTTACGGTGTAACGGGCAGTGGAAAAACTTCGGTTTTTCTCAAGCTCATCCACGAGGCGGTGCAGTCTGGTGATAATGTGATTCTCATGGTGCCGGAAATTGCACTCACTCCGCAGCTGATCACGCTGTTTAACCGCTGCTTCGGCACGAAAATTGCCGTATTTCACAGTGGACTGTCGCTCGGTGCGCGCATGGACGAATGGAAGCGCGTGCGCGCCGGTCAGGCGCAGATCGCCATTGGCACGCGTTCGGCGGTGTTTGCACCGTTTCCGCGCGTGGGGCTTATTGTCATGGACGAAGAGCAGGAAGGCTCCTATAAGTCCGAATCCGCCCCGCGATTTCATGCGCGCGACGTGGCACGCTTTCGCTGCGGCTACCACAAGGGGCTGCTGCTGCTCAGCTCGGCTACGCCGTCGGTGGAAATCCGTTACCATGCGGACACCGGGCGCTATGCGCTCTATCGGCTCCCCAATCGCTATGGCCCCGCCGTGCTGCCGCAGGTGCGTGTGGTGGATATGACCGAGGAGCCCGACGGCGGCGTGCGCAGCGCCTTGAGCGCCCCGCTCGCGGCGGAGCTGGAACGCAACCTGCGCGAGGGGCATCAGTCGATATTGCTGCACAACAGGCGCGGCTACCGCACCTACGGCCGCTGCGGCCATTGCGGGCAGGTGCTCACCTGCCCCAATTGCAGCATTTCGCTGACCTATCACGCGGCCAATCACCGCCTGATGTGCCACTACTGCGGCTACTCCGCGCCCGCCGTCGAAAAATGTCCGTCCTGCGGCGAAGCCGCCATGCGCTACTCCGGCATCGGCACGCAGCGCGTAGAGGAGGAGCTCGCCGAGCGGTTTCCGTCTGCGCGTGTCCTGCGCATGGATGCCGATACCACGCTCGCACGGTTTTCTCACGAAGAAATGCTCACTGCGTTTGCGCAGGGGCAATACGACATTCTGGTGGGCACGCAGATGGTCGCCAAAGGGCTTGATTTTCCGAATGTGACGCTGGTGGGCGTGCTGTCGGCCGATCAGGCGCTGTATAGCGACGATTTTCGCTGCTATGAGCGTGCGTTTTCGCTGCTCACCCAAGTGGTGGGCCGATCCGGGCGCGGCAGCACGCCGGGTGTGGCCGTCATTCAGACCAC
>CAKUME010000312.1 GCA_934667575.1 uncultured Eubacteriales bacterium
TTCTGGCAGAGCGTCAGCGTGTGCACGGTGCCGTCGGCACTTTCGAGCCGCACGATCGGGTCGTTCACGCGGTATTTGCCGTTCGGCGCGGCCTCCAGCACCTTGCCGGCCATGGCCGGAGGCACCATGCAGCGGTGTTCGATCAGATCGGTTTCGGGGCAGGTGGCATAAATATCGCCGCCGTGCAGCTCGTCGCCGGGCTTTGCAAGCACCGTCACATCCCATTCGCGCTGCTCGTCCAGCGACGGAATCGCAAAGCCGATGCCGATAAAGGCGCCGGTTGCGTCGTTCATCGCGCGCAGAGGGCGCTCGATGCCGTCAAAAATATTCGAAAGAATGCCCGGCCCCAGCGTGACGCACAGCGGCGAACCGGTGGGCTCCACCGGCTCGCCCGGATGCAGCCCGGAGGTGGATTCATACACCTGAATGGTGGTGGCGCGGTCGGTAATGCCGATCACTTCGCCAATCAGCCGCTTTTCGCCCACATAGACCATTTCCAGCATGGAAAAGTCCGCCGTGTTGCGCACCGTGACCACCGGGCCGTTGATCGAGTAGATTTTGTTCGTGTTCATCGATACAGTTCTCCTTTCCCGCGCTTATTCGGAGAGGATCGCTCCGCAGGAATCATAAAAGCGCGTTTTTTCGTCCTTGAGTGCGGTGTCCAGGCTTTCGTCCGCAATGCGCCCCTGCGCATCCTCCAGCCGCAAGCCGCCGAGCCGGATGTGGTCGTCGGCGCACACCGCGTTCGCACCTGCCGCCGCTTTTACCGCGTCGGCGTATTTCATGTCGGCCGGGCGCAGCACCAACGTGCGCGCCGCATCGCCAAAGAGCTTGGCGGCAGCCTGTGCGCGCGCTTCCAAAAACGCGCCGTAGTCCGCTCCCTGCACAAACGCTTCGATTTTGCACTGCGCCTGCGCAAACACCTTTTCGCTTTCCGCCTGCCGCAGCACATACAGCTCGCGCTTGAGCTCCGCCTTGCGGCGTGCGGCTTCGGCGTCGGCCGCACGTTCGGCCTCCTGCGTTTCGGCTTCCATCTGCTGCGCCGTTTCGGCCGAAAAGTTGCCGCGGTATTTATTTAATTTATGATTATGATAATCGTCCATCTCGCGGCGAATCTCGCCGTATTCCAGCTGGGCCTGCATCATGACCAGCTCCCGGATGCGCGCGATTTTTTCCGACATATCTTTTGTCAATTCGTCCATATTCCATCCCTCACATTCGCACGCCGATGGATTCGGCAATATACTTTTCCATCGCGCCGGTCACGTCGCCGTTCCCGTGGCGGTCCGGAATTTCCGAAATCAACGGCTGCCGGTGCAGGCGCTTGACCTCGTTGAGATAGCCGGGGCACAGCGCGGCCAGCTTGTCCGAAATCAGCAAAATGCCGATCTCGGGGTCGCGCACCGCGCGCTCCACCGCCGCCTGCACTTCGTCCGGCGTATGCACAACCACGCCGTCAATGCCGGCCAGCCGCATTCCCATGTGCGTGTCCACGTTGTCGCTGATGAGATAAAACTTCATGGCTGCGCTCCTTTCCGCTTGATCGCCCGAAACAAGCCGGAGATCACAGCTTGTTGATGATCAGGATGGAGATCAGCAGACCGTAGATCGCGATGCCTTCGCCGAGCACCACGAAGATGATCGCTTTACCGAACGACTTGGGATCCTCCGACACCGCGCCAATGGCCGCCGGTGCCGCCGAGCCCACTGCAATGCCGGCGCCAATGGTGGCCAAGCCGGTCACGAGCGCCGCCGCGATAAAGCCAAGGCCCTGAGCGTTGGTGCCCACAATGCTGGCCACCGCTTCGGTTGCCGTGTCGGCAAACGCCACGCCGCTCAGCGGCAGCACCATGGCCACCAGGCAGAAGCCGAAGAACATGCACAAATTGCACACCACACGGTGACGGGCCTGACGGCCGTTCACTTTGCCGCGAATCACCGAAATCAACGGCAGGCAGATGAGCGCAACGATCAAAGCAGGAACACAAATCAAACCTAAGAGTTTCATAATCTTTTACCTCCATACATCGGCGAATTGCCGAAAAATTACTTTGTCTGAAAAAATCAGCGTGCCGCGTTGTTGTTTGCCAGCTTCAGCGGCTCATAGGGCGTGCCCTGGCCTTCAAAATAGTGGCCGAACATTTCGTAGAACTCCAAACGCAACACCTGAATGCCCACGATGAAGCCCTCGAGGCACATAACAAA
>CAKUME010000313.1 GCA_934667575.1 uncultured Eubacteriales bacterium
CGTTGCCTCCGACACGGCAGCCAAGCTCAACAGCCTCTGCAAGTAATGCAAGCGGAGGGAATATGAAACAAATCAGTCTGAAAAAGAATTTTCCGCTTGCAATACTGCTGATTCTTCTGACCGGTTTGATTCTCTGCCCCTTGATTACAGTTTTCGCCAAGGCGGTCATCGTGGATGGCCGCCTTGACCTGTATCAGGCGTGGCAGACGATTGCAAACGCGGAAAATGCGCAGACCATCTGCAATTCGCTGCTTTTGGGCGTGTGCGTGGTGCTGTGCGCCACCGTCATCGCCGTGCCCACCGCCTTTTTGCTCGCGCGCACGCAACTTGCCCGGCACAGCTGGCTGGACATTATTTTTATGATCCCGTTTATGACGCCGCCCTATATCGCTTCCATGGGGTGGATCCTGTTCATGCAGAAAAAGGGGCTGTTTCAGCAGCTTTTTCCCGCCACGGGCGCGTGGTCGGAACGCTTCTTCTGCTTTGGCGGGCTGGTGCTGGTGATGAGCCTGCATGTTTTTCCGTTTCTCATGACCATGCTGAAAAACGCCATGCGCAACATTCCGGCCAGCCTGGAGGAAAGCGGCGAGGTGTTCGGCGCGGGCGCGCCCCGGCGAATGCGAAAAATATTTACCCCGCTGCTTACCGGGAACTATGCCATCGGCGCACTGCTGGTATTTGTGAAAACGCTCTCGGAATACGGCACGCCCTACACGCTTGGGCACCGCATCGGGTTTTATGTGTTCACCACCGACATTCACCGCTATTCCACCACCGCGCCCATTCAGTTTGGGCGCTCGGCGAGCCTTTCGTCCATTCTGGTGTGCATCTGCATGGCCATGTGGTTCATGCAGAGCCACATTACCAACCGCACCAGTTATCGCCTGGTGAGCGGCAAGGGCAGCCGCCCGGCGCGAACCAAGCTTTCGGTTCCGGGGCAGGTGGGCGCGTGGCTCTGGGTGGTGTTGGTGGCGCTGGTGTCCATTGGCGTGCCGTATTTTTCGATTATTACCACCTCGCTCATCAAGCTGCGCGGATATGGCCTTGCGGCGGGCAACTTCACGCTGGAACACTACAAGGAACTGCTGACCACGCCCAAAGCCATTCGTGCCATTTGGAAAAGCCTTTTTCTGGCCATTACCTCCGCCTCCGTCTGTTCGGTGATCGGCACGGCGGTGGTGGTGGCCGTGCGCAAAGGAACCGGCTTTTTCAAAAAAGCGCTGGAGGGCGTGAGCCTGCTGCCGGAAATGCTGCCCGGCATCGTGCTGGTCATCGGCATTATGCTGTTTTGGAACGCAATCTACTCGGTGATTCCGCTCTATAACACTATCGGCATCATGGTGCTGGCCTATGTGGTGCTGTATTTGCCCTACGCGGTGCAATACGTCACCTCGGCTTTCACCCAGATCAACGGCAGTCTGCTGGAGGCCGGGCGTACCTTTGGCGGTTCGCCGAGCTATGTGTTCCGGCGCATCACACTGCCCATGATTTCGCGCGGCATTTTTGCCGGATGGATGATGATTTTTATCATCGCGTTCCGTGAGCTGATCACCGCAAGTCTGATCGCGCCGCCCAACACCCTGGTGGTGTCCACCTACATCAATCGGGAGTTTGAGCAGGGCAGTGTTTCGCTCGGCATGGCCATGGCGGTGCTGTGCGTGCTCATCACCACCACCGCGCTGCTGGTGTTCAACCGGCTGGTCGAAAAGCGGAAAGGAGCATAACACATGAAACTTTGGATCGCCGGCGGAGTGGGCGAGCACGGCCGCAATTGCTTTTATGTGCAGGAGCCCGGCAGCTGCTTTTTGGTGGACTGCGGAAAAATGGCGGATGCGCCGTCCGATCCCAATCCGCGGCTGACGCCGACGCAAATCGGCCGGATCGATGCTGTGTTCCTGACCCATTCGCACGCCGACCACACCGGCGCGTTGCCGTGGCTGCGGCAGCAGGGCTTTTGCAAAACGGTGATCGCCGCGGGCGAAACGCTCCGGCAGCTGCCGTTCGCGGTGCCGAACGCCATGGCGCTGGAGCAGCTGAAAAAGCTGCCCGGCCTCGTCGTTTGATTCAGTTGTCGTTGTTTTGAGAGAGGAAGAGAAGAAATTACTTTCTGTTCTGGTTATTGTTCTGCTGATTCTGCTGGTTGTTATTCTGATTCTGGTTCTGATTCTGGTTGCTGTTCTGCTTGTTCTCGTTGTTTTTCAT
>CAKUME010000314.1 GCA_934667575.1 uncultured Eubacteriales bacterium
ACGCAGATACGTTTGGCTATGCGCGGGAATACTTTTTCTACATCACGCTGGGCATTCCGTTCTATGTGTTTGGACAGGCAATGAATCCGGTCATCCGTGCCGACGGCGCTCCCCGGTTTGCCATGCTTTCCACACTGGCCGGTGCGGCGATCAATATTGTTTTGGACCCGATTTTCATCTTTGTTTGCAAATGGGGCATGATGGGCGCGGCGGTCGCCACCGTGATCGGTCAGGTTGCCACCGTGGGGCTGGCCGTATGGTATCTGCTGCACATGAAGCAGATCTCGCCGCAGCACGGCTATTTTGCGCTGAATGCCGCCATCTGCCGCCAGACATTGTCGCTTGGTCTCACCAGTTTTTTGTCGCAGATCAGTTTGGTGGCCGCAATGGCCGCAATCAATAATATGCTGCGCAAATACGGCGCACTCGACCCGATTTTCGGTCAGGAAATGTACGCGCAAATTCCGATGGCCGTGGTGGGCATTGTGATGAAGTTTTTCCAAATTGTGATTTCCATCGTGGTCGGCATGGCAGCGGGCTGCATTCCGATTGCGGGCTACAATATGGGCGCCGGGCACAGGCAGCGCGTGCGCGCGCTGTTCACCCGACTGCTCATTGGAGAGGCCCTGGTGGGCGTGATTGCGCTGTTTTGTGCCGAATGCCTGCCGCGCCTGCTCATCGTCCTTTTTGGCGCGGCAAACGAGAGCCGCTACTACACCGATTTTGCCGTGAAAGCGTTTCGCGTTTATCTTTGCATGGTGGTTCTGGCTTGCGTGAACAAGGCGTGTTTTATCTTTTTGCAGGCCATGGGCAAAGCGCTCGCGTCCACCCTGCTTTCCATGTTCCGCGAGGTGGTGTTCGGTGTGGGTTTCGCGCTGCTGCTTCCGCTCTTTTTCGGCTTGGACGGCGTGCTGCTCTCTATGCCGGTGTCGGATGTGCTCACGTTTTGCATTGCGCTCGTGTTGATCATCCAAACCTACCGGGAACTGAACGCGCCGGCGGCCGACAAGGCGGTTTGACCGCTGCCAAAAAAAGATAAGACAGACCCATGCGGGACGGTGCCCACGGGTCTGTCTTTTTGTTGCGTGATATACGGTAAGATTACGCTTCCGATCCTGCTGCGCCGGTTTCGGGCAGGGCGCGCGTGTATTGGCGCATTTTTGCGATCACATAGCCCAGCACGGCGAGCTCCGTGATGGGCATCGCGAACCAGATGCTGTTTGGCCCAGCAACGGACGGCAGCAGCAAAATCAGCGCGCCGCTGATAACCAGCCCGCGCATGACGGACACCACAAAGGCCGCGCCGGGCTTGCGGATGGATTGGAAATAGTAGGTGGAGAAAATGTTGAACGGCAGCAGCAAAAACGACAGCGCATAGCGGCGAATGATCGCAGGCGCAATGGCGAGCACCGCGTCGGTCGGCTTCATAAAAATACGAATATACAGATTCGGCACCGCCATGCTCAGCACCGTCCAGAACACACCGAACGCAATGGAGGTTTCGATTGCGCAGCGCAGCACGGCCCGAATGCGGCTGCCGCGCCCCGCGCCGAAATTGGTTGAAAAAATCGGCTGCGATGCCTGCCCCACGCTGTAGGCACAACACTGCACAAAGGTGCTCACGTTAATGACCGGGCCATAAACGGCCAGCGCGTCGGCGCCAAGGTAGCGCATGATCTGACGATTAAACAAAATGGTGAGAATACCCATGGCCACATCCACAAAAAAAGTGGGAAAACCGGTGACGGCGATCTCGCCGCACAAGTGCAGCAGCCTATGCACGCGCACCAGCCGCAGCGTGTTGTTTCGGTGGAAAAAGTGCGTGAGCATGACCAGCATGGAAAGCGCCGAGCCGATTGCCGTGGCCAGACCTGCGCCGTAAATGCCCATATCGAGTGTGAAAACAAAAAAATAGTCGCCGAAAACATTAAAGATTCCGCCGGTGAGCACACTGGCGGTGGCCAGCCCGGGGCGGTTATCGTTGCGCACGAACGCCGACAGCATTTGATTGAGCAAAAACAGCGGGAACACCCACTTGATGGGGCGCATATAAGTCTGCGCGAGCGACAGCAGCGTGTCGTCCGCCCCAAAAAAGAGCAGCAGCGGCCGGTCAAACAGCAGCAGCGCCGCCCATGCCAGTGCCGCCAGCACCAACGATGCAATAACGGATGCGGTGAAATATTCGTT
>CAKUME010000315.1 GCA_934667575.1 uncultured Eubacteriales bacterium
GATATGCTCACCAGAATCGGCAAAAAATCGGAATTTGTGAACGGCCTGCGCGTGACCGACCGCGAAACGGCCGAAATTGTGCAGATGGTGCTGGCAGGAAAAATCAACAAAACGCTGGTCAATCTGCTCGAAAGCAAGGGCGGCCGCGCAATTGGTCTGAGCGGTATCGACGACCACATGATCGAGGCAAAAGTGAAGGATCCAAAGCTCGGCTATGTGGGCGAGATTACAAACGTGAATGTGCAGCCGATCCTCGATATGCTTGAAAAGGGTTATATTCCGATTGTTTCGACGGTGGGCTGCGATAAGGACGGCAATATTTATAATATTAACGCCGATACCGCTGCGGCGCAGATTGCGGGTAAAATGCAGGCCGAAAGCTTGATTATGATGACGGATATCAGCGGCATTTGTACCGATAAGGACAATCCGGACACGCTGATTCCAGAAATTCGCATGAGCGAAGCGGAAAATTTGATGAAAACCGGCGTGATTTCGGGCGGCATGATTCCCAAGGCGCAGTGCTGCATTGATGCAATTCACGACGGTGTGCAGAAGGTGTTTATCATCGACGGCCGAATTCCCCATGCGATCATTATTGAAACGCTCACGGATGAAGGCATCGGCACGATGTTTATTGAATGAAAGGCGGGACGAAGCCAATGAATACAATGGAATTGGATCACGCTTTTGTAGCGGATACTTACGCACGGTTTCCGATTGAGATCGTGCGCGGCAAAGGCTCGCTGCTGACCGACGCAAACGGAAAAGAATATATTGATATGGGCAGCGGTATTGCGGTGAACATTTTTGGTGCCTGCGATGACTTGTGGAAGCAGGCGGTCACGGAGCAGCTGGGAAAATTTCAGCACACCTCGAATCTGTATTATTCTGCGCCGTGCGCGCAGCTGGCGGAAGTGCTTTGCAGCCGCACCGGCATGAAAAAGGTGTTTTTCTCAAACTCCGGCGCCGAGGCAAACGAATGCGCAATAAAAGCGGCGCGCCGTTATGCAACGGAAAAGCGCGGCATCGCTCGGCCCTATGTTATTACCCTCAAAAACAGCTTTCACGGGCGTACCATCACCACATTAGCCGCGACCGGGCAGGACACGTTTCATCAGGACTTTCAGCCGCTTACCGAAGGCTTTGTGTATGCACCGGCGAACGATTTGAATGCGGTGAAGGCGCTGGCGGAACAGTACGAATGCGCAGCGGTAATGTTTGAAATTGTGCAGGGCGAGGGTGGCGTGCTGCCGCTCGACAAAGCGTTTGTGCAGGGGCTCGCCGATTTGGCTGCCGAAAAGGATTTGCTGCTGATTGCCGACGAGGTACAGATTGGCAACGGCCGGAGCGGCACGCTTTATGGATATATGCAGTATGGCATTCAACCGGATATCGTGACCACCGCAAAGGGGTTGGGCGGCGGTTTGCCGATTGGCGCGACGATGTTAAACGAAAAACTCCAGGATATTTTAACACCGGGCAGCCATGGCTCCACGTTCGGCGGCAATCCGGTGTGCTGTGCGGGTGCGCTGAATATTCTGTCGCGAATTGACGATGCGCTGCTTGCCGAGGTGCGCGAAAAGTCGGCGTATATTTTCTCGGAACTCCGCGGCAAGCCGGGTGTGCGCAGTGTGACCGGCTTGGGGCTGATGATCGGAATCGAGCCGGAACGCGATGCGCTGGAAGTGATCGCACGCTGCCGCGCCAATGGGGTTCTGCCGATCAAAGCGAAAAACAAAGTGCGGTTGCTGCCGCCGCTGAACATTCCATGGCCGCTGCTTAAGCAGGCGGTGGCGGTGATTGCCGAAGCATGTGCGCCGTGATTCTCCGTGCTTCACAAATGAATATCGATGCCGTCACTGAGCAATAAAATCAAAAATCCGGATGCCCCGGCAAGCCGCGCTTGCTTGGAGCATCCGGACTTTTTCAATTTCGAGCGAGTTATTTCGTGGTAATCCACGCGGTAACGGGCATATTTTCCTCCCAATTCTGCCCGCAGGAGGCGTAATCCACCACGCCGATGCTGCCCTCCGCTGTCTGCACGCGATAATGTTGGCGGCAGGCAAACGGTGCGTTCCCGGCCGGGGTCACTGCGGCATAGCCGTTGTGATCCACAAGCGTTACCGCCTCGGTGACATCTTCGCCAAGCTGGCTGTCACGCGCAAGCACAATCGGCCCGCGC
>CAKUME010000316.1 GCA_934667575.1 uncultured Eubacteriales bacterium
CGGGCATAGGCATCCACGAACCGCTGAATCACATCCGCGCGAAATCGGTCGGAAAAATTGAATACATAATACGGTATGCCCAACCGGTAGGCCACGCTGCGCGCGTCCTCCACATCATCGAGCGAGCAGCAGGTGTGCTCGCGCCGCAGGCCGATTTCTTCGTTGTCAAACAGCTTCATCGTGACGCCCACGCAGCGGTAGCCGCGCGACTTCATCAAATAGGCGGCCACGCTGGAATCCACGCCGCCGCTCATTGCAATTACCGCACTTTGCAGTTCATTCATTGTTTGCGGGCTCCTTTTCCATTTTGTTATAACTTCCAGATGCGGCGCTGATAAACGCGCCAGCGCACCGCCGTGACCAGCAGCGCGGTCAGCGCGCCGGCCGCCCATGCCGCGCCGATGGCCGCCGCCCACGGCAGCCCCGAGCTCACCATCAGCAGCACGAGCACCAGCAGCGTCACGGGCAGCCCCGTGGGCATCGACCGCGACCACAGCCGCGCAAACACGCGGTCGCGGCGCATTTGCTCGGGTGTGTGCGGCGCATAGCTCTGCGGCAGCGGCCGGTGTTCCAGCCCGCACAGCGCGAGCTTGGCCGCAAAAAGCAGATCCTCCGCCGTTTCCTGGAGCACGGCGTTTTTTTGAGCCGGATCGGTCGAAAACCGAAAAATGCATCGGCCGCCGTCCTGAAGCGGGCTGAACACCCGGCCGAACCGGGTGCCCGGCGTTTCGTCCGGTTCCAGCTCCGGCGCGTTGACCTGCGCAGCCGACAGGCCCATCAGATGCGCCGCCCGGCAGCACCCCACCGCCACGGAATAGCTCATGCAGGCTTCGCTGCGTCCGTTTTCGTAGGTGACGCCGTCGGTGATTACGGAAAGATACTCGGCTCGGTCGCCGCGCAGCCGGTAATAGTGCGGAAAGCGGCCCTCAAAATGATGCGCAGCCAAAAACGGCGCAAATTCGCGCTCGATGGCGTCCTGCACGGCCGCGCAGCGCGCCGCGGCGGGCGCAGAATCGGTGAATTCCGCCGTTGCCTCATGCAGCAGGCGCAGCACCGGATGCGTGACCGAACGAATGGACCCGTCGCGCGCCATTTCATCGATTTGGTCGCCCAGGCGGTTCATTTTCTTTTCGCACGCGTCAAAATCTTCGTTTTCGTAGCAATCGGAAGCTTCGGTGAGCAGCGCGCTCAGCTGCGCGCCGCTTGGGCCGCATTCCCGGCTCAAAAACACCGCCGTTTGCATCAGCTGAGCGCGGTTTTCCATGGGCTGCTCGGCGCGCGGTGCGAGCGCGCTGGGCGGCGGCGCTTCCGGCAGCATATCGAGCTGCGCCAGCAGCTGAGCCAGCCCCAGCAGCCGCGCTTCGCCGCTGCTGAGTCCGTTCAGCCCGAGCCGCGTCCGCTTGCAAAACAGCTCGCTCAGGCCGCAGCGCATTTTTTCGAAGCCGCCGTAGCCATACTGCGCCAGTCGCGCCATATAATCGTACCGATGCAGCAGCAGGGTGACGCCGGTGCATCGCACGGTGTATTCCGCCCAGCCTTCCGTTTGCAGCAGGCGTTCCGGCGTGAGGGGGGTATCGCGATTGGTGTCCATGGTGAATCGGAATTCATATGTTTCGCCCACGCGCTCTGCCTCCACGCAGAACAAAATGCCCGACACCGGCGCCGCAGGCAGATCGCTTTGCTCTATATGTTCCAGCTGCACGGCCGACTGCCCCCATAGCTGCTCCGGCACCAACAGCCGCACCTGCTGCTCCCCCGCAGGCAGCAGCAGGGCACGCTGACCGATGCGCTCGCCAAACGAGCGGAAAAAGTCCGGCGCAAGCGGTGCAATGCCGCCGCAGGCCGATTGAATGGCGCTGCGCCACGCCGTGCGCTGCGCGTTGTTTTCGTTGTGAATGGTATGCACCCATTCGAACACCGGGCGAAGCTCCTCCGGCGCGGGCGGATACTGCTGCTCGGCCACCTCGCGCACACGCGCCGGAATGCGGTCGCGCAGGTGATAGCGCGAGGAGATCAGCCGCCGCAGGCCGCCCTGAATCCGGCGGCATTCCTCCGCCTGACGAAAGCGGTTCTGCGTTTGCAGCGTTTCAATCAGTTCCTCCGGCGTTTCGCCGCCGTCCGACGTGGTGTAGGAAGACAAGGCATCCAAAAACGCGGCCATGCCCATCC
>CAKUME010000317.1 GCA_934667575.1 uncultured Eubacteriales bacterium
CCGGTGGGGGAGCGCGGCGTCACGCTTTCGGGCGGGCAGAAGCAGCGCGCCGCCATTGCGCGCAACCTCACGCGCCGCACGCCGATTATGATTTTTGACGATTCCCTCTCGGCGGTGGACACCGAAACCGACGCGCGTATTCGCGCTGAGCTGCAAAAGCGCTTTGGCCGCGCAACGGTCATTCTGATTTCGCATCGCATTACCACACTGCGGCATGCGGATCAGATTCTCGTGCTCGAAAACGGGCGCATTGTGCAGCGGGGCACCCACAATGCGCTCAAATCCTGCGACGGCGTCTATCGCCGCATCTATGAAACGCAGCGCGGGGCAAAGGAGGCGGAAAACGTATGACTCAAGCAGAAAAAACGAAATCGCTGCCGTTCTTTGGAATCGGCAAGGTACTGCCGTTTCTCAAAAAATATCGCGCGCAGCTCACGGCGATGATCGCCTGCGGGCTGTGCGGCAGCGCAATGGACATTGCCATTCCGCTGTTCCAGCGCTATGCGCTGAATCATTATATCGCAGGCGGCACGCTCGACACTTTGGTCTTTTTTGTGCCGCTCTATCTGGCGGCGGTCCTGTTCACCGGCTGGACCACCTATGTGGCCTGCACCCAAGCCACCACCATTGAGGTGCGCGTGGATCAGGACCTGCGCAACGCGGCGTTTGCGCATTTGCAAACGTTGAGCTTTTCCTATTTTAATCAGAACAACGTGGGCTACATTCACGCCCGCGTGATGAGCGACACCGCCCGGATCGGCGCGCTGATCTCGTGGCGCATGATGGACGGTGTGTGGAACATTTCGTATCTGATCGGCGCGGCGGCGGTCATGCTGGCGATCAACGCGCGGCTCGGGCTGCTGGTGATCGCGGTCGTTCCGCTGACCATGCTGATTTTTGGCGCATTTCAGCGCGAGCTGATCCGCAAAAACCGCGAGGTGCGCGAGCTGAATTCCAAAATCACCGCCGACTTCAACGAGGGCATCACCGGCGCCAAAACGATCAAAACGCTGGTGATCGAGGACAAAATGGCCCACCACTTTGTGGCCGACACGCAGGCCATGAAGAAAAAATCGGTGCACATTGCGCACCTGCGCGGTCTGTTTGCGGCGGCAATGAATTTGGCGTCGTCGCTGGCGCTGGCCATCGTGCTTTGGCAGGGCGGCTACATTGCCGCAAGCGAGGTGGGCACGTTCTCCATGTTTATGGCCTATGCGCAGGGCATGATGGAGCCGGTGCGCTGGATCATCGACGCAGTCAGCGATCTGGTGACCACGCAGGTGAACATTGAGCGGCTCACACGGCTGCTCGAAACCAAGTCCGATGTGGCCGACACGCCGGAGGTGGTGGCAAAGTACGGCGATGCGTTCCATCCCCGGCGCGAAAACTGGGAGCCGATTCGCGGCGATATTGAATTTGACCATGTGGATTTCAAATACCCGGACGGCGACGAATATGTGCTGCGCGATTTTTGTCTGCGCATTCCGTTTGGCACCAATCTGGCGATCGTGGGTGAAACCGGTGCGGGCAAGTCCACGCTGGTGAATCTGGTGTGCCGGTTTTTTGAACCCACGCACGGCCGGGTGCTGATCGACGGACGCGATGCGCGGGCGCGCTCGCAGCTGTGGCTGCATTCGGCGCTGGGATATGTGCTGCAAACGCCGCACCTGTTTTCGGGCACCATCCGCGACAACCTGCGCTACGGCAATCCCAATGCGACCGACGAAGAGATCCGCCGTGCGCTCGCGCTCGTTTCGGCCGACGAAATGGTGGATCGGCTGGAAAACGGGCTGGACACCGACGTGGGCGAGGGCGGCGACCTGCTTTCCACCGGCGAAAAACAGCTGCTCTCGTTTGCGCGCGCGATTTTGACCGATCCCAAAATTCTGATTCTCGACGAAGCGACCTCGTCGGTGGATACGCTCACCGAGCGCAAGATCCAGCATGCGCTCGACGGACTGATTCGCGGCCGCACCGCAATTATGATTGCGCACCGGCTTTCCACAGTGCAAAATGCGGACCTGATTCTTGCGGTGAAGGACGGCAAAATTGTGGAGCAGGGCACGCACACGGAGCTGCTGGCCCGCGGCGGCTACTATGCACAGCTCTATACCCGTCAATATGAAGACGAGGCCACTTCTCGCATTTTGGCGGGCAGCTGACCGC
>CAKUME010000318.1 GCA_934667575.1 uncultured Eubacteriales bacterium
ATTCCTGGGGAACGGCACGCCGGCCTCCACCAGATTCATGAAGCACTGCACCGACTGCGCCGCTTCCACCAGCGCAATGTCGCCGTCCACGCAGCGGCCTGCGAACAGGTCGCGCGCCATGGCCGCGGGCGAATCGGGATAGTCGCCGCACAGATTCATTTTGTAATAGGTTTGCTTGTCGGAGCCGGTGTTGCGCGAGGTGCCCATGTCAACGCCCTCGGTGACAATGGCGACATCGTCCTGCCCAAAGTCGAGCAGCCGCAGCGCCGCGTTATATCCCGCCGCGCCGGTGCCCACCACCGCGGTGTTCAGCGTGACCACGCGCACCGGCGCGGCGCCCAAGGTATGGATTTCCTGTTTCATGTGTGCGCCCCTCCGCAATTACAGACGCTGAATGTGGAAGCCGCCGTCCACATCCACCGACTGGCCGGTGGTGTAGCCCAGCTGGCCGCTGCACAGCACGTACACCGCATTGGCGATATCCTGCGGCTGGCCCCAGCGCGCCACCGGCAGCAGCCCGTCTTCAAAGATCAGCTTGTCGTATTTGGCCTTCACCGTGGCGGTCATACCGGTCGCGATGATGCCCGGGCGGATCTCGTTCACCAAAATGCCCTCCGGCGCAAGGCGGTCGGCAAACAGCGTGGTGATCATCGACACGCCCGCCTTGGAAATGCAGTATTCGCCGCGGCTGATCGAGCTGGTGTAGGCCGACATGGACGAAATATTCACAATGAAGCCGCGCAGGCCGTTGGCGTCCTTGTCGTTCTGCATCATGCGGCGCGCCGCGAGTTGCGTCATAAACATGGTGCCCTTGGTATTGATGGTCATCACGCGGTCGTAGCTCTGCTCGGTCATTTCGAGAATATCCGCACGCACGGTGGGCGCCACGCCCGCCACATTCACCAGCACGCCCAGCGCGCCGAATGCGGATTCGGCTGCGTCGAGCACCTTTTCGCGGTCGCTGCCGCTGGTGAGATCGCCCTGCACATACTGCACGGCATCACCGAATTTTTCGTAGCGCTCGGTCACCTTTTCCACGGGCAGCACATCCATTGCCGTTACGCGATAGCCCTCCGCAAAGAGCTTTTCCACCGTGGCAAACCCAATTCCGCCGGCCGCGCCGGTTACAACTGCTGTTTTCATCATAACGCATTCAACCTTTCCGTTTGATTATCATTGATTGTACATACTTGTGCTCATGCTGCGTTTTCCGAAATTATTTACCCATGCACTGCTTTTTGTAGATGGGCAGATACACTTCGCTGTCGCGCACCACGCAGCCCGGGGTACCGCCCGGCGTGCGCATGATCTCGGTGCATTTGCTGCAGGTGATGCAGCATTTGTTCTTTTCCGGCGCATGGCCCGCCACAATGGTGCGCGCAATGTCGGGATAAGCGAGCGTCATACGGCCGTAGCCCGCCATGGCAAACCACCCTTGGCGCACACACGCCGCCGCCACATTGGCCGAGATGCTGCCGAGCCATGTCAGGCCCGAGCTGATCAACGGCACATCGGGGTTCGCGCGCTGAATTTCCGCAATGCCCGTGAGCATCCGGTTCACGCCCACAAACGGCTCCTCGGGCGATTCGTAGGCGCCGCGGTTGAACGGACGATTGACGTGCGGATTAAAATAGGGGTTGCCCATGGTGATGTCCACGATCGGCGCACCCTCCTTGTGGAGCGCGCTCACCAGGCGGCTGGCTTCCGTCCAGTCCGGCTCAATGCCCTTGCCCGGATTCACGCCGAAGCCGTACGGATAGGGAAAGCCGTCGTAGGCATTCATGCGCGAGCTGACCATAAAGTTTTTGCCGCAGGCCGCGCCCGCACCGCGCATGGCCTCGCGCACCAGCCGGGTGCGGTTTTCAAAGCTGCCGCCGTATTTGCCCGGGCGCTCGTAGGCGCTGAGCAGCTCGCACAGCAGATACCGGTGGCAGCACTTGATGTCGGCGCCGTCAAAGCCCGCTTTTTCGGCGAGCGTGGCCGAATGGATCAGGCTTTCGCGCACACGGTCGAGGTCATCGTCGCTCAAAATGCGGTCGGCCGGGATCGGATGATCCTGCTCAAAAATGGGATTGTTGTAGGCGATCAGCGGCGCGGGCACGCCATCGGGCTTGCTGTAGCGCCCGGAGTGCGTCAGCTGCATAAAGATCAGCGGCGCGTAGCC
>CAKUME010000319.1 GCA_934667575.1 uncultured Eubacteriales bacterium
AATCTATGCTTCGATCGTCATTTTCCGCATCGCGCGGCAAAAGCGGGCAAATGCGCGCCCTTGCCGCCGAACCGAGCCCGCCGGGATGCTTTTCGGCTGCGCGCGCTCGGCTTTCCCGATTCGCCTGCCGCCGATCTCCGCGGAAAAGCGGCATCGCATCGGCCGCGGTTCGTTCCGTTCGTCGCACGCCGCGCGCAGATTCCCGCGCCATGGGGCGAACACCGATGCTTTGCGGTGCACACCTTCCCTTTCGGGAAGGTGTTAATATTAACACCTTTTTATTCCTCTGCGGCGGCGGAGTCGGCGCACGACTGCTCGTAGCGAATGTATTCCACATTCTCCTCGGTTTGCGACACATGCAGCATAAACGCATAGGCGCGGGCGCGCAGATCCTCGGCGGCGGCGCGCGGCGAAAGCGCCGGGTCGGCGGTCATCGGCTCGCTGAACGTCACCGTCATGCCCGGGCGGCGGCAAAAGCGAAACAGCCCCCGGCGGCGGCGATAGGTGGTCACCATGGCGATCACCGGCGCGCCGGCGCGCACCGGATAGCGGAACGACGCCGACTGAAACGGCCGGATGCCGGTGTAAAACGGCCAGATGTGCGCCTCGGGGTAGATGGCGATGCACGATTTTTCGCGGAAGCGCCGCGCCATGGCCGCCATAAACTCCGGCATGGCGCCCAGCTCGGTGGGCAGCGGCAGCGCGCCCAGCAGCTGCACCAGCCGCCGCAGCCCCGGAATGGACACCACGTCCGGGTTTGCCACCGTGTACGCCTTGCGCGGAAACGCCGCCAGCGGCGGAATGAATGCGTCGAGCGCCCGCGTGTGGTTGCCGTAGAGGAAAAAGCCCTGGCCGCGCGGCAGCTTGCGCAGCGCGCGCCGGTTTTTGAACCGAACGCCCAAATACACCTTCGACACGACCCACACAATGGGCAGCGCGATCAGATAATACACCAGCGCCGACCGCACGCGCCACAGCCGCGAATCCGGCGCAAACCGAAAGCCCTTGGTCACCGGCTTGGTGCGAATGGAATTGCCCGCAAAATCGTCGTGCAGCGGGTCGGTATAGCGCACCGTTTTCATTGCGCCGCCCTCGCTTTCGCCTTGCGCGCCGCCGTTTCGCGAATCATCCGCTCCATGCGGCGCATGCACACGTCAAAATCGAACTGCGCCGCATAGTTGGCGTATTCCGCGCTGTTTTTGGCGCGCGCGTCCGGGTGGTCGATCCAATAATCGATCTTGGCCGCCAGGTCGTCGGGGTCGTTGCAGCGGAACAAATTTTCGGGCGTGCGCGCAAAATACCGCGTGGCGCTGCGCGGCGAATCCGCGATCACCGGCGTTTTGCCGCACGCAATCGCCTCCAGGCACGCAATGGCTTCAATTTCGATCTCCGCCGGATGCACATACAGATCCGCGCTGCGGATCACGTTGATCAGCTCCGCGCGGGAATAAAACCGCATCACCGGCGGCAGAATGCCGCGCGCCTGCGCCCGGCGGCGAATGGCCTCCTCCTGCGGGCCGCGCCCCGCAAACACCAGCTGAATCCGGTCGCGGTGGCGCGACCGGGCCACGGCGTCCACCAGCACCGCGTGCGATTTTTCACGGCTGTAGCGCCCGGTGAACAGCACCGCAAATTTGCCCGCCCACTCCGCCGGGCGCACCGCCGGGCCGGGGGTGAACGCGCGGTTCACGCCGTTGGAGATCACATAGTGATTCGTGGGCCCCACAATGCGCTCAAACGTGTCGCAGATGAACTGCGTGGGGTAGTGGATCGCGTCGCAGCGGCGATAGAGCTTCTGATAAAAAATGCGGTAGGCGAGCCGGTTGGCGGCGGGCGCGTTCATCAAAAAAATGTGATTCGTCACATTTTCGGCCTGGCAGTGGAACCCCGCCGTGAGCGGCAGCCCGCGCGCCTGCGCCAGCCGCGCCGCCGCGCTCCCCAGCGCCAGCGGAATCATCACATGCACCGCGTCGGCGCCCTGCATGGCCGCTTCGAGCACCGCGCGCTGCGGCTTGGCCAACGTGACCCCGTTGCGCGCCACATAGCCGTTCAGCGGCCCAAAATTCACCGTGGGCACCACAAAAAAGCCCGGCTCGCCTGCGCGCGCCGCATCGGCGCACACCACCCGCACCTCGTGGCCCGCGCGGCGCAGGCTGCGGATC
>CAKUME010000320.1 GCA_934667575.1 uncultured Eubacteriales bacterium
CATGAATACACCGCCGTTGTAACGCCGCCCACCTGCACCCAGAACGGCTACACCACCCACACCTGCGCGTGCGGTGACACCTACACCGATAGCGAGACCCCCGCAACCGGACACTTTTTTGGCGAATGGACCACCACGGTGGCGGCCACCGAATCGGCCGAGGGCACACAGGAGCGCAGCTGCACGGTGTGCGGCGTGGTGGAGCAGCGCACCATCGATAAGCTGCCCAAGCAGTATGCCGCGGGCAACTATAAGATCACCACGGCGCTGAACCTGCGCGCAGGCGTGGGCACCGGATACGCGGTGCTTGCGGTCATTCCCGCGGGCGCAGTGGTGTCGGTTTCGTCGGTGAGCGGCGACTGGGGCGCGGCAAGCTATCTGGGCACCAGCGGCTACATCAACATGAATTATGTCACCCCCACCACCGAGGCCGTGACCACGGCGCCCGCGAATTCCAACACGAGCGGCAGCTACTCGGCCTACGGCAACTTTTCCGCCATTGAAGCGCGTTACCCCTCCGGCACGCTCTGGACGCAGCCGTTCACCAACGGCTGGTATGCCACCGGCTGCTACGGCTTTTTGCTCCAGATTGGCTACGAATGGTCGGGCTCGGTTGCACCGCTTGCGTGGAACACCATTTCCGATTCCTCGGTGCTCGACAATCTCCGCCCGGGCGATATCATTTACGGCGGCGGCCATTGCATCATGGTCACGGCGGTCAGCGGTTCCAGCGTGGAGTTTGTGCACAGCAACTGGAAATATTACTACGGCATGAGCGACAACGTGATCCAGTGGCACGAATGGACGTCCGTCGGCGCGCTCAAGGCGGGCTACTACATCGGCTCGTTCTGCTATGTGCTGCGCTGCCCGTGACAGCTCAAATGAGAATATTCGCCCGCAGAGCTGCAACGTTGCGGCTTTGCGGAATTTTTTGTAGCCGCAGGCGCGCAAAATGCACCGATTGATTCAACCCAAGCAAAGGAGCAAAGCAAAGTGAAGTTCAAACGTTTCAACAAGAAAACGGCCGTGCAGCTGCTCGTGGCCTTCCTGCTCTGCGTGGTGTGCAGCATGCTGGTTTATTTTGTGCGCGCCGCCCAGTGGCGCGACTGGACGCAGGTGCAGGGCACGGTGATCTCGGTGCAAAGACTGCGCAAAACGCGCCGCCGCGTGCGTGTGCATTATATTTATGAGGTAGACGGGCAAACCTATGAAGGCGAAGACAGCGTGTACAGCGAAAACGGCCCGCCGGAGCCTGGCGACGCATGCCCCGTTTGGTTCGACCCCAAAGCGCCCGGCAAATCCCAATGTGGCCGCCCCAGCGCGCTGTTTCAAGCCATTGCGCCGTTTGGCATCTATGTGATTTTGCTGCTGAGCATTTGGCTCACGCCCCGCAACCGTCTTGCAACATAAATCCATGCCGCCCGCACAAATTCCCTCTTGCAGCGTGGGCGGTTTTGCGTTATAATAAAAATAGTATGGGTCAGAAAGGAATGGACAAATGATGAAAACCGTATCCGAACTTCGCACCGCGATCAACAGCGCGGAAACCGCCGAAAAATTTGCGCAGGTCTATGGCCGCGACGCCGTGGCCGCGCAGCAAGCGCGCTACGCCAAGGCGCTGGACCGCTTTTGCGAGATTTTTCCCGCCGACACCGAGCAGCTCACGGCGTTCAGCGCGCCCGGCCGCACCGAGGTGGGCGGCAACCACACCGATCATCAGCACGGCTGCGTGCTCGCCGCAAGCGTGAACCTGGATGTGATCGCGATCACCGCCGCCCGCACCGACGGCCAGATCACGGTAAAATCCGAAGGCTTCGACGCCGACCATGTGGACACCGCCGACCTTACCGTGCATCCCGAGGAAGCCGGCCGTTCGCAGGCGCTGATCCGCGGCGTGTGCAGCGGATTTATCCGCCGCGGCTATCGTGTGGGCGGCTTTGACGCCTACACCATTTCGTCGGTGCTCAAGGGCTCCGGACTGTCGTCGTCGGCGGCGTTTGAAGTGCTGATCGGCAACATTCTCAATCATCTTTACAACGACGGTAAAATGGACGCCGTGACCATTGCGCAGGTGGCGCAGTACGCCGAGCGCGATTACTTCGGCAAGCCCTGCGGCCTGATGGATCAAACGGCGTCGTCGGTGGGCGGCTTTGTGG
>CAKUME010000321.1 GCA_934667575.1 uncultured Eubacteriales bacterium
GATCAGAACATGGTCGCCTATGGTGATCTCCGCATTGTCCATCAGTATACAGTGCGTGTTGATCAGCACATCATCGCCAATCGAGATGTTGCTGCCGTACTCGCAGTGAAAATCCGGGATGATATAGAGGTTTTTGCCCACACGTTTCAAAAGCTGTGACAGAATTTCGACCCGCTTTTCTGTTTCGTTCTCGTCAGTCTGGTTATATGCTCTTGTCAGGCGACAGGCACGGTGAAACATTTACATCATTTCGCCGTCGAACACATGGGGCAGCCCCTGCATGGATTTTTCAAACTCCGTCACGCGCACAGTCTCCTTCCTCCCGAATATCGTTTTCGATATCCTTAATTTTCTTAGCCGGTACACCGCCGACCACACAATTGTCCGGCACATCCTTTGTCACGACCGCGCCTGCTGCAACAACGACGTTGTTGCCGATTGTCACACCCGGCAGAATGGTGCAGTTGCCGCCAATCCACACATCGTTTCCGATCGTGACCGGTTTGCCGATACCGAGATGCTCCCGGCGTCCTTTCGGGGTCAGCGGATGGTTGACCGTGGTGATGAGCGTGTTCGGCCCAATCATCACATAGTCTCCGATATGAACCGGCATAATGTCGAGGATTGTCACATTGTAGTTGGCAAGAAATTGATCGCCAACATGGATGTTTCTGCCGCTGTCGCACATAAACCGGGGCATAGCGTCACATCCCGCCCCACAGAGCCGAAATACTCGCCAATCAGTTTGGCTTGTTCTGCTTCGGATGCATCCGCGTCTTGCAGCTGCCGCAATTCCCGGCAAAAGCGGATGGCATTCCGCTTTCTTCCATTGACCCCGGCGTCCCAAAAATCATAATAAAGTCCGGCATCAAGTTTTTCTTCTTCGGTCATGGTATATTCCTCATTTCATCAATTTTAAAAGTTGCGTTTCTCCTGCATCCGGCAGCATGCTCTTCAGATGGGCAATAATGTTCGCCTGGAATTTCGCCGGCTCTTTTCGGTACGCCGAAGTCACGAAGTCATACCCGAACAGTACCTCCGGTGTGGTGTATTATGCCACGCCCCAGCCGTAGGTCTGCCCAAATTTGTCCTGCATATAAACGAAATCCCTGATGGTCACATAACTATATTTTTGTAGTTTTCTTCTTGTCCTCGATTGATATCCCAATACTTTCGTACCGTTTCACAGTAACCAAGGCGGTGTTCTCGCATCTCCATTATAACACGTATCTTGTATTCCGGCGAGTAGTTTTTCTGTTTCCTTGACATGAAAATATGCACCTCCAAAAGTGTCTAACTTTTGGGGTGCATATCAAAACAATTTCGGGCTTTTTCTATTTTGCAAAAAGAGAGCGATTCAAGCATACCGCCCTCCACAGTTCGGTTATTTCACTTTTGACGGTGAAATCCGATCAGTCAAGCAAGCCGCAATCTGCGCCCCGTCCGGCATAGCCGGAATGGCCCCGTGGGCCGTAGTGGTCAGTGCGCCCGCCGCGTTGCCATAGGTGATCAGCTCCCGCAGTTCCGGCTCCCGCATGCTCTGAAGCGCTTCACGTTTTTTGTTCCTCAGTTGGAAGAGAATCGCCCCGAAAAAGCTGTCTCCGGCGCCATTGGTATCCACTGGCTGAACCGGGAAAGCCGGCACATGGCCAAACGTCTGGCCGCAGCGGTAGCAGGCGCCCTCGCCGCCCATAGAGACCAGCACCAAAGATACCCCCTGCGCCGCCAGCGCCTTGGTGGCGGTTTCCGGATTGTTGTCTCCGGTGAGCAGCGCCATCTCTTCCTCGGAAACCTTCAGCACATTGGCATAGGGGATCATGGAAGCCATCTGGGCCTTGGCCTCGGCCTCGGAGGGCCACAGCGGCGGACGATAGTTGGGATCGTAGCTGACGATGCACCCTGCCTCGCGGGCCGTCTGCACCGCCAGATGGGTAGCCGAGCGAACCGGCTCATCCGTTAGGGACAAAGAGCCAAAGTGGAAAATCCGAGTGCTGCGAATCCGCGCCCGATTCACGTCATCGGGTCGGAGCAATATATCGGCGCCGGGCTTGCGGTAAAAGGAGAAAGACCGATCTCCTTGTGCGTCCAGCTGAACAAAGGCCAAGGTGGTGTGGGCCTCGTCGGTCTCTTTTAGGTCCGCCGTGTCGATACCGCT
>CAKUME010000322.1 GCA_934667575.1 uncultured Eubacteriales bacterium
CGCCCGATGAATCGGTGCGGTTCGGCCGAACCAAAGGCTCGGTTTTTTGCGGCTGTGGGGAAGAGAAGATGCTGGAGGCAAGCGGAGACGATCGCCGAATCAACTGGGGCTATTTGCATCTGGCTGCGCCGGACGGAGAACTGGGCGTTGCCGGTGATTCCGAAAAAGTAGCCGCTTTCCACGGCTATCCGTTTTCGCAGAATTTCTTCCAAAAGGAATGGCGCGTAGCCGACTGCTATCCGGTTCTGTATTATAAAAACGAAGCCCCGGTCGGCAGTGCACCGTTCTCCGGCTTTGTGTGTGTCGGGTATAACGATGTGCATTCGCTGAATTATTTCGGCCGGCCCATTGATGCCTACTACAAAAAAGACGGCGGCACCTTTACCGACGCGCTGCAAGACGCGATTGCCGGCTATTCCGGCATTACCGCGCGCGCGGAAGCCTTTGACCGCGCGCTGCTCGACCGCGCCGAAGCTGTGTCCGACACCTATGCCCGGCTGCTCGCAGTCGCATACCGCCAGGTCATTGCCGCACACAAGCTGGCGTGGGACGGCAAGGAGGGCGTGTTCGTCTCCAAAGAATGCTTCTCAAACGGCTGCGCCGCTACGGTGGATGTGACCTATCCGTCGATTCCGCTGTTTCTGGTCTACAATCCCGATTTGGTCGAATTTATGATGAACCCGATCTTCCGGTTGATCGACGAAGGCAAGTGGCCGTTCCCGTTTGCGCCGCACGATGCCGGAACCTATCCGCTCGTCACGGGGCAGGTCTATGGCCTGACCGCCGGCGAGCTGCAATTCGACACGCAAATGCCGGTGGAGGAATGCGGAAATATGCTGCTGTGCGTTGCGGCAGCAGCGCGCGCGAAAAACGACACCTCATACGCGCAAAAGCATTTCCACACGCTGGCGCAATGGGCGGATTATCTGGTCGAATTCGGCCTGAACCCCGAAAATCAGCTTTGCACCGACGACTTTGCCGGCCATTTGGCGCACAACTGCAATTTGTCGGTTAAAGCAATTATGGGCATTGCCGCCTGGGGCATGCTGCTGCAAATGATGGGGCGCGACGGCACGCACTACCTTGCCACGGCCAAAGATTATGCGGCCCAGTGGAAGCAGATGGCGTTCTCGCAGGATCATTATCGTCTGGCGTTCGATCGCCCCGACAGCTGGAGCATCAAATATAATTTGGTGTGGGATCGGCTGTTTGGGCTGCATATTTTTGACGACGATGTGTTCACCACCGAGGTGGCCTATTACCGCACCAAGTTGAATGCCTATGGCTTGCCGCTGGATAACCGGAGCGACTACACCAAGAGCGACTGGCAGATGTGGTCCACCGTGCTCACAAACAACACCGATTATGCCAACGCGATCGATTCCGCCATGCTGCACATGCTCACCGACACGCCGGATCGTGTGCCATTCACCGATTGGTACTACACTTCCACGCCGGTGCAGCGCGGGTTCCAAAACCGCACGGTGCAGGGTGGCTTGTTTATCCGGCTGCTCCATTTCTAATTCATTCAATCAACCAAATATCGCACAATTTAAAGGGCGTCTGCGCGGTTTGCTGCGGCAGACGCCCTTTTTATCCTTTTCGGCGCGCGGCCGCGCGGTAATTCCGTGGTGACACGCCTTCCCGCTCACCAAACACGGTGCAAAAATGCGACGAACTGCCAAACCCGCATTCCTGTGCAATTTCCGCAATGGTGCAGTCCGTTTGAGTCAGCATCCGGCGCGCGGAGCGCAGCCGCTGCTCGAGCAAATATTGCATCACGGTCATGCCGGTGTTGGCGTGGAACAAATGGCAAAGATAATATTTGCTCAGCAGCGTTTCGGATGCAATGCGCGCGATCGTCAGCGGTTCCCGGTAGTGCGCGTTCAGATATTCCAGCGCAATGCGAATGCGCGCATCCGGTTCCGATGGCGCCACTTTTGTTTGCGGAGCGGCCAACTGAATCAATTGCAGCGCCGCATCCAGTGCTGTGCCGTTCTGCACGGGGGAGGGCTGTGCTGCCGCGAAAAACACGCGGTCAATGCGATCGGCCGTCGGCGGCGACGGAAAAAAGCATGCGCCGCCGCCCGCAAACACATCGAACAGCCGCGTACCATCCACCGTTTGCAGTACATGCAAAAACGCAC
>CAKUME010000323.1 GCA_934667575.1 uncultured Eubacteriales bacterium
CCACAAGGGCGGCCGGTTTGGGCTGTCCGGCGGCATCAACCACAAGCGTGCGCCGTTCTATCGTGAACAACTGGCGGCGCTTGGGCTGGGGCTTGAGGATAAGATGGAAGTGAAGGTGGGAGCACTGTCGGGCGGTCAACGTCAGGCGGTCGCGCTGCTGATGGCCACGCTGACGCCAATCGATTTTCTCATTTTGGACGAACACACCGCCGCGCTGGACCCACGCACCGCAGAGTCCATTATGCAGCTGACCGATCAAGTGGTGCGCGAAAAAAAGCTCACGGCTATTATGGTCACGCACAATCTGCGCTATGCGGCCGAATACGGCACACGGCTGCTGATGATGGACAAAGGTCATATTGTGCTGGACCGCGCCGGAGCCGAAAAGCAAACGACCACCACGGAGGATATTCTGCACCTGTTCAACGAAATCAGCATCGAATGCGGAAACTGAGTTTCGTTCCGGCGGAAACCGGGAAATGATGTTAATATTAGCACCTGCTTGCTGCGCGCTTTTGGCTGTGGCCAAAGGCGCGCACTTTTTTGCTGCGAAAAGCTTGACAAAATGAGAAAAGCGTGATAAAATACATTTTGTCAATCCGTCTGGACGCTTAGCTCAGCTGGTAGAGCATCTGCTTGACGTGCAGAGGGTCAGCGGTTCGAGTCCGTTAGCGTCCACCAACAAGTAAGGCACTGCGTTTTGCAGTGCCTTTTTTGCAATTCCGCACCGATTTTTGCGGTACAGTTCAGGGAGGAAAATTCATGATAGAACAGGAAAATTTGCTGCCGACGTTTTTGCGTGAACGCTTGGCACAGCAATATGACGAACCGACGCGGGCACGCATTTTTGCCGGATATGCGGCGGTGCGCCGAGTGTCGCTGCGTGCTAACACGCTGCGCAGCAGCGCGGCAGATATTGCGGCGGCGCTGGCCCGCGCAAACATTGCGGTACACGGCGTGCCGTTTTACTCGGACGCATTCGTGCTGAACGACGCTCGGGAGGATGCGGTGCGCGCGCTGCCGGAATATGCGCAGGGCAAGCTCTATTTGCAGAATTTATCCTCTATGCTGCCGCCGCTGCTACTTGCACCGCAGGCAGGTACCGATATTTTGGATATGGCGGCGGCGCCCGGCGGAAAAACAACACAGCTGGCGGCGCTGACCGGCGGCAAAGCACACATCACGGCGTGCGAGCGCCACGCGAATCGTGCGGCGAGGCTCAAATTCAATTTGGCTGCGCAGGGCGCGGGCAATGTGGCCGTGATGGTGCAGGACGCCCGCCAAATTGATGATTTTTTTGCGTTTGATCAGGTGCTGCTCGACGCACCCTGCACCGGCAGCGGAACGATCCATTTTGGCGATGATCTGCGCAGCTGCACAGCACAGCTGCTGCAAAAATGCACGGCGCAGCAGCAAGGACTGCTGCAAAAGGCGCTGCGGTTGGTCAAGCCCGGTCATGAGCTGCTTTATTCCACCTGCTCCATTCTGCGTGCGGAAAATGAAGATCAAATTGCGGGCGTGCTGCGTAGCGGCAAAGCGGAACTGGTGCCGATTGAACCGGCTGCGCTGCCCGGCGTGCCGCAGCTGCCTGCCGCGATTCCGGGCACGCTGTGCGTTTGCCCCACGGAGGAATATGAAGGCTTTTTTGCAGCCAAGCTGCGCCGAATCAAATAAGAACGATTTTATTATGGTGCGGGACAGTTGTTGGATGATGCAGGCAAGCGCAATGATGATTGCCACGGCGATGCCCGCCCCCAATGCGCTCGAGCCACGGTATAAAACGGTATGGTCCATTGTTCCGGATGTGCTTGAATATTCCTTATCACGGCATGCATCGAAGCCGGTTTCCACACCAACAGGTGCATGCGTCAGAATGCTTTAATCAAGAGGGGTTCTTTTCCACATTGATGTGCCCTTCAATAAAATGGAGCCGGTGAACGATTCATCCACCGGCTCCATTTTAATTTTTATTATTCCGCCAACGGTTTGGCGTCGGGTTCTTCGTGCAGCAGTTGTTTTCCCATCAGCACGCCCATCACCGATGCCATCATCAAACCGCGCGTCCATCCGCTGGAATCGCCCAGGCAGTGCAGACCGTGAATGCTGGTGTTAACATTTGCGTCCATCTTCACGCG
>CAKUME010000324.1 GCA_934667575.1 uncultured Eubacteriales bacterium
TCGCGGATTCAAAAAACAAGCCCCAAAGCATGGAATCGAATACCCGAAATCCATGTTTGGGGCAAGCCAATTAGTTCTGCGGACCGTTCACCATTTCGGGTGTCACGGTGCCGTCGATTTCCATCGCATCGGGATGGAGCGCAAGGCAGCGAGCCAGGCTCGCGTCATCCTCCGCCGTCCACAGACCGATTTTGCCGAATGCACGCGTCATTTCCACGGTTTCGGCATCTGCGGGCGGATAGGTGAGCCACGACTTTTTCTGCGCCGGGAGCCACACCGTGAGCGCGTTGTGATGCAGACCCGACACGAGCGATTTGAGAATTTCCGGGCTGACCGGCCCGTCGTAGTGCAGTTCACTGTCCGGAAAATGCGCCGCGACCCAATGCGCGAACGACACGGTTTTGCAGGTGAAGCCCACGAGCGATGCGGCGTCTGCCTCCTGCACCATGCGGAACATCTGCTCCTGATCGTCACGCTCCAGCGATTCGAGCACGTTGTCTACCTTAATGGACGCGCGGTGGGATTTGGCGAAATCCAGCACTTCGCCAAACAGCGGAATTTGCGTGCCGGCAAATTCCGGCGCAAAGCCCACGCCGAAGTCGAGCGCGCGCACTTCGGCCAGCGTGAGCGTGCGAATATCGGTGGGTTCATCAATCTTGCGGCCGTCCGGCATACGCGCGGTGCGATTCACGGTGAAATCGTGCAGCATCACGCATTGATGATCCTTCGTAAATTTGGGGTCGAGCTCGATCAGTTGGTAATGCTCGCGCAGCGCGCCCTCGTATGCGACAATGGTATTTTCCGGATAATGACGGCTCGCGCCGCGATGTGCTTGTAAACGAATCATGATTTTTGTCCCCCTTATAAACGAATCTCATCGATCACGCCCATATCCCAGCAGAGGCGCGACGCAACATATTTATCCCGAATATCCTTGGTGGCGCGGAACGTCATGGGCAAAACGGACGCCGGTTGGCCGAGCTCCTCCACCGTTTGCGGTGCATGAATCGCGGTGAGGATCCGCTCAATTTCCCGCACGGGCGGAATTTCCGTTTGAATGATGTCCACAATTTCATCCCAATGGGCCAAAATGACCTCCAAGCGCGCCGCATGGGCAGCCGGATCGTATTTATGTTCTTTTTGCTCGAGCGCGATCATGGCTTCTGCGCCCTTGCCCAAGAATGCGCGCAGCTGCGCGGCATGCGCCGAATAGTCAAAATGACGCACATAATCCAGCGCCTTGGAACGGTTGGGCGTGATGCGGCAAAGCTGTTCATAGATTTTGGCCGCATAGCGCGTGCCGACCGCACACTGAATGCCGTGCAGATCGACCGGCGTGCCAAATTCAAGCCCGCGCATATCCCACACATGCGAAAAATAGTGTTCCACGCCGGAGGCCGGGCGCGACAGTCCGGCGTAGTTCATGGCCACGCCGCCCAGCACCAGGCCCTCGAACACGGCGCTCACCGCCGCTTCGTCGCGGCGGAGCAGCCCTTCGGCGTGGTCGGTGCACTTTTTGAGCGCACCGCGCACCATCTGGGCAACGGTTTCGCAATAATATTCACCGGTAATCAAATGGGAAAGCCGCCATTCGCAAATGCTGATGTATTTGGCCAGCATATCGCCCAAGCCGGAGATGAGCATCCGCTCCGGCGCTTGGCGGAGCACATCGGTGTCGCCAACCACCACATCGGCGCAGCGGCTGGGCAGAGAAACCTTGAGCCCATCCATATCCATGGACGAAGTGGCGGAAGCGTAGCCATCCATCGACGGGGCAGTGCCCACGATCACATACGGCGTACCGGCCGTTTTGCTCAGCAGCTTGCCGGTATCGTTGACCACGCCGGAGCCCACGCCGATCACCAGGTCGCAGGTGCGGTCAAAATGCATGACCGCCGCCCCCACCGTGTGCTCGTCCGGCTTTACTTCCGCACCGGGCAGCACATATTCCGTGAACGGGATGCCGTGATCCCGCAGCGCGGCGCACACGGCCGCGCCTGCTGCCGTGTGCGTGCGTTCATCCGCCAGCACAAAGCATTTTTTCCCGCCGAGCTGGTCGGCAATTTCCGGCACGCGTTGAAGCACGCCGGCACCGGTGACCACGCGCTTGACCAACGCGCGGTGCGTGCG
>CAKUME010000325.1 GCA_934667575.1 uncultured Eubacteriales bacterium
GTGCAAAGCACCGAAACCGGGCTGACGGAGCCCGAGGCCGCGGCGCGCCTTGCAAAAAACGGCAAAAACAAATTGGCTGCCGCGCCCCGGCCCTCTTTGCTGCGGCGGCTGCTCGCGCAATTTGCCGACCCGATGATCCTGATCCTGATTGCCGCCGCCGCGGTGTCGGCGTTTACCGCGGTGATGCAGCACGAGTTTCCGTCGGATGTGCTGATTATTTTGTTTGTGGTGATCGTGAACGCCGTGCTCGGCGTGGTGCAGGAAAGCAAGGCGGAAAAGGCGATTGAGGCACTGCAGCAAATGGCTGCCGCCACCTCCAAGGTGCTGCGCGACGGTCGGGCCCAGGTGGTGCATAGCGAAGATTTAGCGGTGGGCGACGTGGTGCTGCTTGAAGCGGGCGACGCGGTTCCCGCCGACTGCCGTGTGCTCGAAAGCGCAAGCCTTCAGGCGGAGGAATCGGCGCTCACGGGCGAGTCGGCGCCGGTGAACAAGTTCATGGATGCGATCGGGCTGAGCGGCCAAAAGGATGTGCCGCTCGGCGACCGCAAAAATATGCTCTATATGGGTTCCACAGTAGTCTACGGCCGCGGCTGCGCGGTGGTAACGGCAACGGGCATGGACACGGAGATGGGCAAAATTGCGGGCGCGCTCACCGCTGCCAAAGACGAGCAGACTCCGCTGCAAAAAAAGCTCGAGCAGCTGTCCAAAATTCTGAGCGTGCTGGTGCTGGGTATCTGCATTTTTCTGTTTGGATTTGACGTGGTGCGCGGCGCGGCGGCGGACACGGCGAGGAACCTCGACTTTTTCCTCAATTCGTTCATGCTGGCCGTGTCGCTCGCGGTGGCGGCCATCCCGGAGGGACTGGCTGCGGTGGTCACGGTGGTGCTGTCCATCGGTGTCACGCACATGGCCAAGCGCAATGCGATCATTCGCAAGCTGACTGCCGTGGAAACGCTGGGCTGCGCGCAGATTATCTGCTCCGACAAGACCGGCACGCTCACGCAGAACAAAATGACCGTGGTGGCGCACAGCGGCGGCGACGAATCACTGCTTGCACGCGGCATGGCGCTGTGCACCGATGTGAGCATCGACGAAGACGGCAATTTGGTAGGCGAGCCCACCGAGGCCGCGCTGGTGCGCTATGCGCTGTCGCTGGGGATGAACAAAAATGACCTCACGCGCGAAAATCCGCGCGTGGGCGAAGCGCCGTTTGACTCCATGCGCAAAATGATGACCACGCTGCACCGTGACGGCGGCGGAATTTTGCAATTCACCAAGGGCGCGCCCGACGAGCTGCTGCGCCGCTGCACCCGCATTCTGGAAAACGGCGCCGAGCGTGCGTTGACCGAGCTCGACCGCGCTCAAATTTTGCATCAGAACAAAGAATATGCCGATCAGGCGCTGCGCGTGCTCGCGTGCGCCTATCGCCGGTGGGATGCAATGCCCGCGGAGCAAACGCCGGAATGCCTTGAGCAGGAGCTGGTGTTTTGCGGGCTGGTGGGCATGATCGACCCCGTGCGGCCCGAAGTGAAGGCGGCGGTGGCGGAGTGCCGCGCGGCAGGCATTCGTCCGGTGATGATCACCGGCGACCACAAGGACACGGCGGTGGCCATCGCGCGTGAGCTGGGGCTGGTGCAAAGCGCAGACGAAGCGCTCACCGGCGCGGAGCTCGACGAAATTCCGGATGCGCTTTTTGCCGATATGGTCACGAAATATTCCGTTTACGCGCGCGTGCAGCCGGAGCACAAGGTGCGCATTGTGAATGCATGGAAAGCGCGCGGCATGATTACCGCGATGACCGGCGACGGCGTGAACGATGCGCCCGCGATCAAGAGCGCGGATATTGGCATCGGCATGGGCATCACCGGAACCGATGTGACCAAAAATGTGGCCGACATGGTGCTGGCCGACGATAATTTTGCCACCATTGTGGCGGCAGTGGAGGAAGGCCGCCGCATCTACGACAACATTCGCAAAGCAATCCAGTTTCTGCTTTCTTCCAACCTCAGTGAGGTGGCCACGATTTTTATCGCGAACCTGCTGGGCTTCACCATTCTGCGGCCGGTGCACCTGCTGTGGATCAATTTGGTAACGGACTGTTTCCCGGCGCTGGCGTT
>CAKUME010000326.1 GCA_934667575.1 uncultured Eubacteriales bacterium
TGGCCGCAGCGGAACAGCAGCTGGACTACGGTCGGGCACGGCTTGCGGCGGTCAATCCGGTGCGCACGCTGGAACAGCAGGAAAAGCGCTGGAATGAAGGGACCGCTCGACTGGAAAAACAAAAGTGGGCGAAAGTGGATGCGGCGCAGCTGCAGCTGCATCGGCTGATCCAACGGCTTGACGCGCTGAGCCCAACGCAGGTGCTGATGCGCGGTTACGCGGCCGTGCGCGGAAAGACCTGGATCACCTCGGCGGCGCAGCTGGCACCGAAACAGGCCGTGACGCTGCATTTTGCCGACGGGCAAGCCCATTGTGAAGTAAAATCCGTCAATCGGGGAGGAATCGACGATGGCGAAAAAGGAAACGTTTGAACAGGCGATGGATCGTCTGGAAGCGCTGGTGCAGGAACTGGAAAACGGAACCGCATCGCTCGATGAATCCATCAAATTATATGAAGAAGGCAGTAAGCTTGCCAAACAGTGCGAGGAACGCCTAAAAAATGCCAGGCAGAAAATTACCATGCTGACGGCGCCGGATACCGGGGAGGAAAATTCATAATGCAAACCGCTGTTGAACTTTTTACCGCTTATCTGCCCATGCTGGAGCATGCACTGGCACAATGCCTGCCGGTTTCGCAAACGCCGCCCAAACGTAATTTGGCGGATGCCATGCAATACGCCGTTGTGGGCGGCGGAAAGCGTATTCGTCCGGTGCTGATGATGGAGTTTTGCCGCGTGGCGGGCAGCGATCCGGCAGGCATTCTGCCGTTTGCCTGTGCAATTGAAATGATTCATTCCTATTCGCTCGTGCACGACGACATGCCGTGCATGGACAACGACGCAATGCGCCGCGGAAAACCATCGACCCATAAACAGTTTGGCGAAGATGTTGCGCTGCTTGCGGGCGACGGGCTGCTGACCCGGGCGTTTGAGCTGATGTTGCGCGCCGGATTGGAGCCGGAACGCACGGTGGCTGCGGCCGGTTGTTTGGCGCAGCTGGCCGGGTTTGACGGCATGGTGGGCGGACAAGCCATCGATTTGGATTCCGAGGGAAAACAGATTTCGCTCGAGCTGCTCCGGGAGATGGACGAGGGCAAAACGGTGGCGCTGATTCGGGCCGCATGCGAAATGGGCTGCATTTTGGCGGGCAATGATGCATTGCGCCCCGCCGCACGCGCGTATGCGGAAAATATCGGAATTGCATTTCAAATTTGCGACGACCTCCTGGATATCGAAAGCACTACGCAAGTGCTGGGCAAACCGGTTGGCAGCGATGCGGAAAACCATAAATCTACCTATGTTTCGCTCCTCGGGCAAGCCGGGGCGCGAAAAACCGCACAGGAGCTGACGGATGCCGCCGTGGCGGCGCTGGCACCGTTGGGCGAAGACGGCGCGGCGCTGGTCGATCTGGCGCGCACCCTGCTGAACCGAAAAAAATAACGGCATGCAAAAAAACGAAAGCCACTGAGCAAACGGCGACAGAAAGGAGACCCGGAATGGGCAAGCTGCTGAATCAAATCAATAGCCCTGCAGACCTGAAAAAGTTGCCGAAGAGCGCGCTGCCGCAGCTGTGCGACGAGATCCGGGAATCGCTGGTGGAAACCGTGTCGCAAACCGGCGGCCATCTGTCGCCCAATTTAGGGGTGGTGGAGCTAACCGTTGCGCTGCACTATGTGTTCGATTGCCCGCGTGATTCGATCGTTTTCGATGTGGGACATCAGTGCTACACACATAAGCTCTTAACCGGACGCCGGGCGCAATTTGCCACATTGCGGCAAGAAAACGGATTGAGCGGTTTTCCGCGCCGCACCGAAAGTCTCTGCGATGTGTTCAACTGCGGCCACAGCAGCACGTCCATCTCGTCGGCGTTGGGCATTGCCGAAGCACGACAACTTCAGGGTGTGCCGAGCCATGTGATCGCGGTGATGGGCGACGGTGCGCTGACCGGCGGGCTGGCCTACGAAGGGCTGAACAATGCCGGCCGTTTTCGTGGCGGTTTTATTGTGGTGCTCAACGATAACAAAATGTCGATCAACCGCAATGTGGGCGCCATGGCGCGTTATTTGGCGGTGATCCGCACAAAAAAAGGATATCGACGGGTCAA